>JBGSXT010000302.1:0-12750 GCA_041751295.1 Mariniblastus sp. | reverse complement strand
ACTCTGCTCGATCGCACCTATCACGCGGTCGTGCGACGGCAAATCGAATACGGCCGGCAGCGCGGCGTGCCGTGGGGAATCTCGGAGTCGGGCTACAACACGATCGATCAACACAGTACTTATCAATACCGGGCGTTTGGCGTACCTGGATTGGGATTGAAGCGCGGATTGGCCGACGACCTGGTGATTGCGCCCTACGCGAGCGCGCTGGCATTGATGATTGCACCGGAGGCGGCCTGTCAAAACCTCGAACGCCTTACCGCCGATGGTCAACAAGGCGCCTACGGCTTTTACGAAGCCGTCGATTATACGCCTTCACGGTTGCCGCCCGACGCAGCCAGCGTCACGGTGCGACAATTTATGGCGCATCATCAGGGCATGAGTCTGTTGTCGCTGGCCCGGCTCCTGCTGGACAAACCGATGCAGCGTCGATTTCTGGCCGATCCCATGCTGCGTGCGGCCGAATTATTGTTGCAAGAGCGCGTTCCCAAGGCGACCGCACCGGTCTTTCCGCATGTGGCCGAAGCCAATGCGACACGCCATGCCTCGCCGGAAGAGGCCGGCACGATGCGAGTCTTCACCGATCCCAACGGTGCCACGGTCGAAGCCCATTTGCTTTCGAACGGCCGCTACCATGTCGCGGTCACAAGTGCCGGCGGCGGATACAGTCGTTGGCATGACTTGGCGGTGACACGTTGGCGCGAAGATGCGACGCGGGATAATTACGGCAGCTTTTGTTATATCCGCGATGCAGACAGCGGCACGATCTGGTCTAACACCTGGCAGCCGACGACAAAACCCGCAAAGGGATATGAAGCGATCTTCACACAGTCGAGAGCGGAGTTTCGCCGCACTGACGACCAGATCGAGACCTACACCCAGATCAGCGTCTCCCCAGAGGATGATATTGAACTGCGGCGCGTCACGTTGACCAATCGCTCCGAGATTGCAAGGACTCTTGACATCACCAGTTATGGGGAGGTCGTGCTCGCGACGCAAGCCCAGGACGAAGCCCATCCGGCGTTCAGCAATCTGTTTGTGCAAACCGAGCTGGTCCGCAACCGAAACGCGATTTACTGTACCCGCCGCCCGCGTTCGACTGAGGAGCGGCCACCCTGGCTAACTCACATGATGACGGTCAGCGGCACGACACGGGGTGAACCGTCTTACGAAACGGATCGCGTGCGATTTATCGGACGGCATCGAACGCTCGCATCTCCGGCAGCTCTGGATGGTAACCAGCCACTTTCCGACAGTGAAGGACCGGTGTTGGATCCGATCGTCAGTATCCGCCAAACGGTATTGCTGCAGCCCAATGAGGATGTGCGGATCGACATCGTCACCGGTGTCGCGGATTCGCGGGAAGGGATCGATGCGCTCACCGGAAAGTATTGCGATTCCAGCCTGGCGGATCGAGTCTTCGATCTCGCCTGGACACACGGCCATGTGCTATTACAGCAGTTGAGTGCGACGCAAGCGGATGCGCAGGTTTACGGTCGCCTGGCGGGTTCGATTATCTACGCATCGGCCCTGCGTCGGGCCAAGGCGAGCATCCTCAGCCGCAATCGGCGTGGCCAATCCGGGCTGTGGGGTTACGGCATCTCCGGGGACGTGCCGATTGTGCTGCTGCGAATTCGCGACCACGAACGAATCTCGCTGGTGACCCAGGTTTTACAGGCGCATGCCTATTGGCGATTGAAGGGGCTTACGGTGGACCTGGTGATTTGGAACGAAGACGATTCGGTCTATCGGCAAACGCTGCAGGAAGCCATCGTCGGTCTGGTTGCCGCCAGCCCGGAAGCGTCGTTCGTTGATCGACCCGGCGGAGTTTTTATCCGGCGCGGCGAGCAAATGTCCGAAGAAGATCGAGCATTATTGCAGACGGTGGCCCGCATAGTATTGTTGGATGACCGGGGCACGCTGGCGGAACAAGCCGAGCGCCGCGAACGGTCGGAGGTTTCCATTCCGCATCTGAAGCCGATTCGCCGCCGAGTTGAATCGCCGATTTCCTACCAACCGCCGCTGCGTGATCTGGCGTTCTTCAATGGGCTGGGTGGTTTCAGCCGCGACGGGCGCGAATACGTGACAATCTTGGCGGAAGGACAGTCGACACCTGCGCCGTGGGTGAATGTGATCGCCAACTCGCAATTCGGCACAGTCGTATCGGAAGGGGGCAGCGCCTATACCTGGGCGGAAAACAGCCACGAATTCCGGCTGACCCCATGGCACAATGATCCCGTCTCAGATTCAAGCGGGGAAGCTATTTATCTCCGCGACGAAGAGACGGGCCATTACTGGTCTCCCTGCCCCTTGCCGACACGTGGGAAAAACACGTATGTCGTGAGGCATGGTTTCGGCTACAGCATTTTCGACTACACCGAGGAAGGACTGACGACGGAGCTTTGCGTCTTTGTGGCGACCGACGCGCCGGTGAAGTTTTACAAGCTCAAGATTGCCAACCACTCGGAACGCGCGCGACGATTGTCGGTCACCGGCTATTGGGAACTGGTCCTGGGCGATTCGCGGAACAAGTCGCTGATGCACATTGTTACGGAGAACGACCTGGCAAGCGGTGCGATTCTTGCCAAAAACGTGTATAGCCCGGAATTTGGCGAGCGGGTGGCGTTTGTCAATTGCAGTGAATCGAACCGGACGATTACCGGAGACCGCACCGAGTTTTTGGGCCGCAATGGCCGGTTTGCCAGTCCATCGGCGATGCGACGCGTGCGGCTTTCGGGCCGAATTGGTGCCGGATACGATCCATGCGCGGCCTTCCAAGCGCCGCTGACGCTCGAAGTCGGTCAAGAGCGGACGATCACGTTCACGATCGGCGCAGCGAATGGGACTGCGGAGGCTCGATCTCTGGCGCAGCGATTTCGCAGCGTCAAAAGTGCCGATCGGGCGATCGAGGGGGTCTGGGACTACTGGAGCCGGACACTGGGTGTGATCCACGTGGAAACGCCAGACGCGTCGGTCAACTTCCTGGCCAACGGCTGGCTTATTTATCAGACGCTGGCCTGCCGCATGTGGGCCCGCTCGGGATTTTATCAATCGGGAGGCGCTTTTGGTTTTCGCGACCAATTGCAGGATGCGATGGCGCTGGTGTATGCCCAGCCGCAATTGCTTCGCGACCATCTACTGCGCGCTGCCGCCCATCAGTTTCGCGAAGGAGACGTACAGCATTGGTGGCATCCGCCGGTCGGGCGCGGTGTGCGAACCCAGTTCTCGGACGATTTCCTGTGGCTACCACTGGCCATTTGTCGCTATGTCAACATCACGGGGGATACCGGAGTGCTGGACGAACGCGTCCCATTCCTGACTTCTCGTCCGTTACGTGACGACGAGGAATCGAACTACGACTTGCCTCAGGTTTCGGACGACATGGGCACGCTTTACGAGCATGGTGCCCGCGCGATCGAGCGTGGCTTGCGGTTCGGTGGGCACGGCCTGCCATTGATGGGTTGCGGCGATTGGAATGATGGCATGAACCGCGTCGGTCAGCACGGACTCGGAGAAAGCGTATGGCTGGCGTTCTTTCTGTTTCATGTACTTGAGCTGTTCGCCGCGCTGGCGAGATCCAGAGGCGATGCCGCGTTGGCAGATTTTTATACCATCGAAGCGGGAAGGTTGCGGGGCAATATCGAAAAACACGGTTGGGATGGCCAATGGTATCGCCGGGCGTATTTTGACGACGGCACCCCTCTCGGATCGTCCGCCAACGAAGAATGTCAAATCGACGCAATCGCGCAGAGTTGGTCAATACTTTCGGGTGCAGGTACACTTGAGCGAACTGACATGGCGATGCAGAGTGTTGACCAGCGGCTGGTCCTTCGCGACGAACGGTTGATCCTGTTGCTTGATCCGCCGTTCGACAAATCGGCCCTGAATCCTGGATATATCAAGGGGTATGTGCCTGGCGTGCGGGAAAACGGCGGGCAGTACACGCACAGTGCCATTTGGACAGTCATGGCCACGGCCATGATGGGAGACAATGATCGAGCATGGGAACTGTTCTCGCTGATCAATCCCATTTCGCACGGTGCCACACCATCGGAGATCGCGACCTATCGCGTCGAACCCTACGTTGTAGCCGCCGACGTCTACGGAGCCGAACCGCACGTTGGACGAGGTGGCTGGACGTGGTATACCGGCTCGGCCGGCTGGATGTACCGTCTGATTGTCGAGTCACTGCTTGGTCTGAATCTGCAGATCGACAAACTGCGCGTGACACCATGCCTGAGGGCGGACTGGTCCAAAATCCTGATTCACTATCGCTATCGTCAAACCTTTTATCACATCACCATTCATCACAGCCAAGCCAACAATAATGATGATTCGAGGACCTCTCGATTGATCCTCGATGGGACTGAACTGTTCGACGACTTCATCACACTCATCGACGATGGCCGGGACCACAACATCCTGGTTGAGTTTTGGCCTGTTGATTTTACAATCAAGAACGCATTGCAAGAATCAGAGCCGAGCGCGTAAGCATCGTGCGGTTAGCTTGTGAGAAATGCGGACTAAATGCAGTCCCCGATTTCGCAGATGACGTTGTCGTTGTGAGGGACGTAGATCGAACGGGTCGAATCCAGCAGACTGTACGTATCCATACATGTAATCGGTGGCGAATAAACATGCAGTGTCACGAGATCCTTTCCGGACAACTGCAGATTCGAAACCTGATGGATATCGGCGTCCTGCGAACTACAAACGTGCCCAGTTCGATAATCGGTCGAACTGACCGCCTTGATTTGGCCGCATTCAGTGGTCGCGAATATCGTTTCGGTGGCAACCCCCGTAATGATTTTCAAGCCGCAAGTCGATTGGGCATGATCGTGAATCGGACTCCGCTGACCGCTTCGCCAACAGATACACAGCAACTCAAACCACCGACTCTGGTGGATCAGGTTGCGTCGATACGTCCGGTCGCCAAATTCAACAAAGGGTCTCAAATCCGCCAGACTCGGCGACGTATCGGATAACAACCGGGAAAGTTGATTAACATCCGCCCGTTTTGTCAGGTTTTCCAAGTAGCCGACCAGTTCATTCAATCCGGTTGGCACCGAGTATCTGCTGGTAGTAGTAGCGCTCATATTTTTATTCTTAACCATCAGCGATTGATGTCAATCACATTTTCTGGTTTCGCGATCCGGTTTTGATGACTGCAAGGTCGACTGACTGACGGTAAAAAACGCCTGATCAGAATTGCCCACTGTGGGGATTGTGCTGACATTTTGTCGTTTCAGCAGACTTCAATCGACGAGCTACTGATTCAGCAGCTAAATTCCGCAGTGTCTCTGTGAAAATATACCGAATTCGTGGAACTTGTGGATTTAGGCATACTATTTGCCTTTCATGGAACTCCTTCAATAATGTGGTGTCCGTTGAATCGTTGAAAGTATGAAATGGGTTCAAGTCGTTTTTTGAACAAGCCGGAATTTGATTTGCCAGAATCCCCTTCTCTGCAAGGGAAGTTGCTGGTCGCCAGTCCGCAGCTGACTGACACTCGCTTTGAGAGATCGGTGGTTCTGGTGATGCAGCACGATCAACGGGGAAGTTTTGGCGTGGCGTTGAACAAACCTGCCGGTGACAAAGTCAAAACGGCTTGGGAAAAATTGACGGGTACGGAAAACACTGATCAGCGGTCGATCGTTTCAGGAGGCCCATTAAAGGGACCGGTTTTTGCCATTCATCAGTTACCCTCATTGGGCGATGCAGCGATGCCAGGCGGGCTGTATGTCTCCGCCCAGGTTAACAAATTACAGCAATTGATGTCACAGATCGAGAAACCTTATCGAATCGTCGTCGGGATCGCCGGCTGGCAACAGGGTCAATTATTGGCCGAGCTCGAATCAGGTTGTTGGTATTTGTTGCCGGCGGATGCAGAAACGGTTTTCGATGACCCCGAATGGATGTGGGAAACATGCCTGCAGGAATGTGGTCGCCAACAGATCGCTGATATTCTCGGCTACGATGATTTTCCTGACGATCCAACCAACAATTAGGGCTCGCGCAAAATTAGGGCCCGCGCAAAAACATCGCCGAGGGGCCCCTCGGCGATGTCATATGTAAAACCACGGTCCACCCGGCGTACTTCCGGGTACGAAACCATGGGCTAAGCGTTTTCGCGACAGGTCTGTTAATACATGTCGTAGTCGCCGCCGTGACCCTTCGCCGTTCCACCCTTTTCAGCTTTTGGCATTTCGGCCACGAGCGCATCGCTGGTCAGCAACAATGTGGCGACACTGGCTGCGTTGGACAGCGCGGTCTTGGTCACTTTGGTCGGATCAATGACTCCGGTAACCACCAAGTCCTCGTATTTGTCTGTCAACGCATTGTAACCAAAGTTGCCTTTGCCCGCCAAAACTTTTTCACAAACAATTCCGCCGTCCTGACCGGCATTGGATGCGATCATGTGCAATGGGGATCGGCAGCTTCGCAGAACGATGTTGAAACCAGTTTTCTCGTCGTCGGTGAGGTTCTCGGAAATCTTGACTGATCCCGCGGCTCGCAACAAAGCGACTCCGCCACCGGGCAGAATGCCGTCTTCGACAGCGGCTCGAGTGGCATGCAAGGCGTCTTCAACGCGAGCTTTCTTTTCCTTCATCTCGCTTTCGGTTGCGGCACCGACATTGACTTTGGCAACTCCACCAGCCAATTTCGCCAGTCGTTCTTCCAGTTTTTCGCTATCGTACTCACTGGTGCTTTTTTCGATTTCTCGACGAATCTGATCAATTCGGGCCTTGATGTCCGAACTCTTGCCAGCCCCTTCGATAATAGTTGTATTATCTTTGCTGATGATAATTTTCTTAGCCCGTCCCAGATCGGTAATCGCCATCGATTCCAACTTCATTCCCAGGGCTTCAAAGACTGCGGTGCCGCCCGTCAGAATCGCCAGGTCTTCCAACATCGCTTTGCGGCGATCTCCGTAACCGGGAGCTTTGACCGCACAACAGTTGAATGTACCGCGAAGCCGATTGATGACCAGGGTCGCCAAGGCTTCCCCTTCAACGTCTTCTGCAACGATCAACAACGGTTTGCCCTGTTGAACGATTTTTTCCAGCAGCGGCAGCATGTCCTTGATACTGTTGATTTTCTTTTCGAAGACGAGAATGTAAGCGTCTTCCATCACGCATTCCATCGAAGATGGATTGGTAACAAAGTAGGGTGAAAGATAGCCGCGGTCGAACTGCATGCCTTCAACCCATTCGACTTCAGTTTGCAGGCTCTTGCCTTCATCGACGGTGATCACGCCGTCTTTGCCAACTTTCTCCATCGCATCGGAGAGCAGCTTGCCGATTTCTTTATAGTTGTTGGCGGCAATGGAAGCCACATTCGCCATTTCCGATTTGTTTTTGATTTTGATCGACATGCTGGCCAGTTTCTCAGTGATCGCGGTCACAGCTTTCTCAATCCCCTGCTTCATTTGAATCGGATTGACACCGGCAGTCACAGCCTTTAGACCTTCGTTGAAAATCGCTTCGGCCAAAACCGTAGCGGTGGTTGTACCGTCACCGGCAACGTCGCTGGTTTTGCTGGCCACTTCCCGAACCATTTGCGCCCCAATATTTTCGTAGGCGTCTTCCAATTCAATTTCTTTGGCAACGGTAACGCCGTCTTTGGTTACGGTCGGCGAACCAAAACTTTTCTGGACAATGACGTTTCGGCCTTTCGGTCCGAGAGTTACTTTCACGGCTCGCGCCAATTTGGAAACGCCGCGCCGAATTGCCTCGCGTGCTTCCTGTTCAAATACGATCATCTTGGCCATCTGGTTTACTCCTGAATTTCTGTGGATTGATTGATGTGATTTTTTTTCTGAATAATGAATCCTGACCGGATGATCAGCCGATAACTGCCAGGACGTCGTCTTCGCGCATCAGCAGAAATTCATCGATTCCGATTTTGATTTCGTCCGGGCCATAAGACGTAAAGATAACCCGATCGCCAACTTTGACTTGAGGGGTCGAACGCTTGCCGCTGGCCAGCAATTTTCCGTCGCCAACGCTGATCACGGTTCCCCGTTGTGGCTTGTCTTTGGCGTTTTCCGGCAGATAGATTCCACCAATCGTGACTTCATCGGTCTCATCCCGATCGACCACGATCCGATCTCCGATCGGTTGCAACTTGATTGAAATTTTCGGCTTGGCTGGTTTTTTGGCCGTCACTGCCATCGTTTGTTCTCCTCGATCAAATGACTTGCTTAGGGGTATTTGTATGGCTAAAGGGGATGCGTTCAGAACGGAGTTCCCCTGACAAAACTGCGGCATGCAGATTAAGTCCGGATTACAAGGCAACTTGCGCGCCAATTGATTGCGATTGGTCCATTTCGTTGGACCGGACTTGATCAACGGTTACCAAGGTGCTGATCCAAATCAAAACTTTGGGGCTGCCTGGGGTTTTCGATCTGCTTTTCGGGCTCAATTCACAATTGAAAATTTCGCATGGCGTCCAGCAAAAGTTCGCTCGTATTGCCAATTCTTAAGTGACAGAATGTCAGATCGAGATGCAGTATTACAATCTCCTGGGTTCGGCTTGCAGGGGTAAAAGAGCTGATTCACAAAAGAATTGGACTGACTGTGGATCCCAAGTGTCTGCTTACCATTTTGTCTAAAGCGACAAGTAGTTGCCAAAATTTATTGGTCGAACACAATAGGAATTCGCGGTTTGCCCAACCGACGTCGCCTATCCTGTCGCTGTAAATTTAATTTTGCCCGGACTAAATGGTCGGGAATATTCAAACCTCAACCCAATTTTTGAGCTATGCCCATTTCCGTGCAATGCGATTCCTGTTCTGCGAAACTGAAAGTTCGGGATGAATTGGCTGGCAAACGGGTGAAGTGCCCGAAATGCTCACAACCGCTGACAATACCGGTGGCAGTTGAAAGAAAGCCGACCAGGACCATGGGCGCCGTACCCACAAGCCCCGTCGCGTCCGATCCTGACGAATACCGCTTGGCGCCGGCTCTTAACCCGATGCTGGATTTGCTCGACGAAGCGGGTGTGGAATCGGCTGCTCGCGGTCGAGTGTGCAGCAGCTGCGGGTCCGATCTGTCCGCATTGGCAATCATTTGCATTGAATGCGGATTCAATAATGAAACCGGTAAACAACTGGAAACAACGACGTACAGGGATTCGAATTCCTCCGGAAAATCCGACGTAGAAAAAATGCTGGCTAAAGCGGAGAAAGAAATCGACGAAATGCCGATCTCAGCGAAGGAGCAGGATTTTGGCGACGGCGCCGACGCATTTTTGATTACCGGAATCGCGGTGGTCGCAGCTCTGATCCTGGCCGGCATCGGCGTAGGCACAATTTTTGTCATGGACCGAATCGGCGAAAACATCAACACGCCGATGATCAGTTTTTTTGGCTCGATCGGAATCTATGCGTTCTGTTCGATCTGGATCACGATCGTCGCCTTCAAGGCAAAACCGCTGCACGGACTAGGATGCCTGTTGACAGCCGGTGTGTACTGCATCATTTTTGGGTTCATGCAGGGCAAAGCTTTGTTGCTGCCGACGTTGATTTGCGTCTTTGCCATTATTATCGGTGCGGTGTCGTTCGCATTTTCCGGACAGAGTCTATAGCGATCGGGCAATTCGAGCTGAATCGTTGCCTGACCCGATCGACACAATTGCCAAATCTTAACGAATTCAGTGAATTGGGCCGGAATTTCACGCAGGTTTGGCATGGACTTGCCGCTAAACCACCGGTAACCTTCCCGTAGCGAATTGACTGCTGTTTCAGACGCCCGTCTGCCAGTCTGCAATGCTGACGATCCATTGATCCATTGGCCATGACGAAACTTATCCGCTGATGGCCTGGTTCGATTTTGGATTGTCGGCATTTGAATCCGTCGCGACTGCGATCGAGTAAAAAATGGTGCGACCGTTTTTCTCCAAACGATTCCCGGTCTTCGGCACTTACGCCATGCTGATCCTGTGCATGGTCTGTTTTCTAATGCCGTTTGTCGGTCGCGGTGCGCGACTGGCGATCAGCAGTATGCAGAACAATGTTGCCGACTGGCTGCCGGAGAAATACGAAGAAACCCAGGATTTAGAAGTATTCCGTGAGTACTTTTTAGGCGATCAGTTCGTCGTGGTCAGTGGAGACTGGTGTCGCCAGGGCAACAACAGCTACATCAACTTCCTGCGCAAACTCCGCGAAGAATCGCTGGAATACGAAAAGGACTTGAAACAGGCCGGACGCGAAGAAGAATTGCGGGCGCATCGAAAAGGGGACGAGCTGGGTTTGCTTTATACCGGTGACTACCGGGAATCGTGGGGGGAAGAACGCGAGCGATGGTTGTTGGGCCGCGACGGCCAGTGGTATTACATCAATCGTCTGGGCGAACTCTTTCATTGGGACGGTCAGAACAACATCTTTGAAGCACTCCAGCGCTACTTCGAACGCCAGGTGCATGGTCGCAACAAGGCGATTGGCACCTACGTCGACCGGTTTGGCGAACTGCCTGACGACGGAAACGGAATTGCCAACGAATTCTACGCGGACCCATTAAAACTGTGCGCCCGCCCATTCAAATCAATTTCGACCGGCCCGGATGTCTTTGAAAAGATGGCCGGTGAAAATGGTACCCGCCGGATTGGACCTTTCGACGATGACGACGCGACTTCGTTCGAAACAAAAATCAAAACACATCAATTGCTCACCGGTTCCATGTTCGGACCAACGCCTGAGCCAACATTCAGCTGGACCTATGAATCGCTGTTGCACCATGTCGATGATCAGCGACAGTCGCAACTGAATTCGAATCCGCTATTTCGAGAGCGATTCAGGAAATTTCTGGAATTCGAATTGCAAAACCGGTTTTCGGGCAGCTTCGACAAACTCCTCAATGCCGAACCAGAATCGAAACTCGAGCTTTGGTATCGAATGTGGGATGCAATCGAGTTAGAAGCACCCCCCCGCCAGACGTGCATCATCCTAACATTGAATGAACCGGTTCTGGGGCAGCTGGATCGTGTCGTCGGCCGACCGATTCTGGGTAAGCCGCGCGGTCGTATTCTGGAACTGGCGACTGGGAGTTGCGGAATCAGGCCGGAGAATCTGCATATCGGTGGCCCTCCGGCTGACAATGTCGCGATCGACGAAGAGGGGACGACCTCGCTGTTGCGGCTGGTCAGCTTGTCGGCGCTGATCGGAATTGGATTGTGTTACGCTCTGTTCCGCAGTATTCGGCTGACGTGCATGCTTTTCTTCACTGGCGGTGTTTCGGCGGTGGCCAGTCTAGCCTACGTCTGGTTTGGCGGCAGCACGCTCGACGCGATTCTGATGTCAATGCCTTCCCTGATCTATGTGCTGGGGATATCGGGCGCGGTGCATTACGTGAACTATTATCGAGAAGCGTGTCAGGAGAGCGGACCCGAAACGGCGGCAGAAGTCGCGTTTATGCACGGCTGGTTTCCCTGTTTCCTGGCGTCGTTCACCACCGCGTTGGGACTGATCTCGCTGTACACCAGTGGATTGGTCCCGATTCAGAAATTCGGTGTCTACTCAGCGATCGCAGTCATGATGACGCTCGTGTTTCTGTACACTTTCATGCCCGCCGCCATAACTATTTGGCCACCCGGCTTTCGGCGGCGGAAATCGGACGAACCGGAAAAGCCGTCCTGGATAATTAATCTGTTGGCGACGATGTGGATGAAAACCGGCGAATGGGTGATTCGCCATAACGTGTCGGTTTTGGTCACGTCCATGATTCTGATGGGATTTTTTGCCTACGGCATTTTCCATGTCAGAACGTCTGTTCATTTACTCAAACTGTTCGATTCCGGTGCCAAAATCATTAACGATTACGCCTGGCTGGAGGACAATCTGGGCAAACTCGTGCCGATGGAATTGGTCGTCTGTTTTGATGAAGATTCCCAGCAGGAGCCGGTTTGGGAGCAGGCGATTGCTTTGGGCCAAGCCAGCTCTGAAGAAGATACTCAGGATGATTCCGGTACAGCCGCAGTCATTCACGATCGACTTGAATTTGACTTGAAGTATTCAATGCTGGAGCGGATGGAACTGTCCCGCCGCGTGCGAACCAACGTCGAACGATTCTTCGGTCCAACAGGTCTGGATATCGTCGGACCTGGCATGTCGACCGACGTCTTCGCTCCGATCGAACTGATCGGAAGCCAACTCGATCCGGGCAAAAGCGTTTTGGCCAAATTCAGTCCGCGGGCGCTGTTCAACGAACAGCTGGCTGAAAAACGCAATGACATGATCGACGAGGACTATTTGGCCGTGGTTGATGATTCGACCACCAGTCTTTCTGAAAACCTAGCCGACAATGCTGATGCCGGCCTGGACGGTCGCGAAATGTGGCGTATCAGTCTCAGGCTTGCGGCGCTGAATGATGTCGATTACGGCGATTTTGTAATGAGTCTGAAAGCGGTTGTCGAACCGATCATGAACGCCTATCAATTTCGAACCATAATCTTGAAATCGCTGCAGGAAAAATTGGGCGAAGACAGTCTGACTCATGGCAAGGTGTTGGTGCTGTCGCGAAATCCGGATCGAATTGAAAAACAGGATGTCGTCGACGTTTCCACAGCCTCCAATGTGATGGAAATGGTAGATCAGACATTCATATTTTCCGATACCCTGCGAGACCTGTTGGAAAACAGAGGTTTTTCCAATAAATACCAAAAGGACCCCAAGCCTCCTTATGCCAACAAGCGTTATCACTGGGTCGATCCAACTGTACTTGATGCAGAACAGATCACTCCGGATAGTTTGAT
>JBGSXT010000301.1:0-2004 GCA_041751295.1 Mariniblastus sp. | reverse complement strand
CACGCTATAACCCGGGCGAGTATAGCGCGAACGAGCTACTCCAGCGCGGCGAAGTCGACGCGGGCTTGTTCGTAGGGAGCGAGCCGTTCACCGATCTCTCGCCCAGCGCGCAGCGGGCCGTCGAACAGATGCCGACGATTGCCCTGGACTACCCCAACGTCGCGCCCCCGTTCGCGGCGACGGTCCAAATCTCAACGGCGATCTACGGCATCCACGCTCCGGGAACGGCCTATCGGATGGATGAAATTCCAATTCCGCTACGGCGGCTTGTTCCGTCCAACCTTCCTACGGACGATGACGTGCTGGGGGCGATTTCTGCTCATCTGAAACGATCCTAGATTGCGGCTATTAGCTTGCGAGACCTACCCGAAACGACCGGACAATCTTATGGCATGCTCGCGTTACATTTTCGATTTTGAGAACCGGGTCGACGACCTATTCGAGACAATCTATCCGATGTGTCCGCCCGGACAGGCCGACCATCCTACTGGCCGTACGTATATCCCTCTCTTAGAGTCAGCGTTGGCTGCCCTCGTGCCGAGTGGCAATGAATCTCGGCAACTTCAGCAACAGCGAGAATACGTGAAGATTGATTTTCAGGATTTCATCGACTACGCCACGAGCGGGCTACCTAAGCAGCCGGGTTTGGACCATTTTCCTGATCAGACAGTCGTCTTTTACGAATCGCTTACTCCAGTGACCGACCCTGACCCAGACGCGGTGTGGGGCGACCGTTGGAAATTCTCCGTTACCGACGCGGTAGTTGCACGCGACAACATTTTCGTGTCTGTAATGATGCGGTTTGCTGTCTGGCTCAAGAGAGCGGACGGCAAGACGCTTTATTCAGAAGAGTTTGGAGTCACGCTGACATTTGTTCCAGAATCATATTCGTTGAAGACGCGAGTGGCTGGACCGTTAGCCGAATGGGAGCGATCGAGCTGGTGGCCTCCGATGGAAGGTGACCACGAGTGGCGGTTGCAAAGTTCGGGTGAATATACGTCGCATCTCATCGAGCAGGTAGAAGCAGATCCAAATGCTACTTGTTCGCCCGAGGAACTCGACAAAATTCGTGAAGGGAAGGAGGAGAATCACGGTCAATGGGGAGCGTTCTATGAGGTTGCTCGATTGGGACTAAGTTTAGCGAGCTACGTCGATTTCATGTACGACCTCGTGGTCACGGATCGAAAACTCGTTGGAGGTAAATCGAAGCCGATAACTGGGAAACCACGGCGCGGAAAGCAAATCTCGTTCGACCGTCCAATTTATAAGATCGTCCGAAGCATTCGCATCATTCGACCTGATGAGAGAGCAGCAGAGCAGCCGCAGTTTCGGCAGTGGGCAGCACCGAGCTACAGCTTCTTGGTGCAGGGGCATTGGCGGCATTTTGACGACAGCGGGCGCAAAGGCCACGATCCTGACGGGAATGAGGTATTCGGCAGGACGTGGATTCGCTACTACCAGAAATACGAAGAGCAAAGTGGGCAGTTTGTGGGCGCGGCTCCAACTCAAGACCCTCGCGTAGTAATTAAGATCAAGCAAACACTGCAATTTGCTCGCGACTGCATCGACGCTCATTCATCGAAAACTGGCAGTATAGAATGCGAATCGCCATCGGTGGAATGGATGGCTGACGAACGCTCCAAGCTGTCTGCCGCGCTACGATACGTGATACTAAAGCGAGACGGGTTTCGCTGCCGCAAGTGCGGTAAGTGCCAAGCTGACGACAACTTTGTCAAGCTTGAAGTTGACCACACAATTCCGGTCAGTCGATGGGGTCGTACCGTCGAGGACAATTTGGAAACACTCTGCCGCGATTGCAATAACGGCAAATCCAATAGTGATTAGCTGTTTCACTTGCCCGTCGGTTCCTGAGACTCGCCGACAATCGACCGATTCTTGATTCGGTCATCGAATCTCAGGCTCTCTCCGTTTGATGGTACGATCCCACCCTGTTGATAACTGATCCACGAGGTCCGGATGCGTGGAGGGGTCGCAACGCCAATT
>JBGSXT010000300.1:0-4109 GCA_041751295.1 Mariniblastus sp. | reverse complement strand
GAACGGGCCGGGAATGAATATGCCTCGGCTGTTCGATGACAAGAACGATTGGGCCCGCACGGGCGACCGAGGGTTGGCCTTTACGAAGTCGATGTACGAGTTGCTCCGTCGCTGGAGCGTTGGCGAATATGTCGACGATTGGTCGGGCGTTCCGCCGGAACCGCCGTCCGGGATTACGCCGCAGGGACTCGACCAGGCCGCTTTGGAAAACTGTTCGGGAGGTGGCTTCTTTCCCGGCATCGAAGCGAGCTGGATGATTCGCGACACGCTCGCTTACATCGAACCCTTCCGTCTCGATGGCACGGCGATGGCCGCCGGAGACATTTCGCGCCAGATGGCGATCCCCTGGCAATCGGATTTTCTCAAATGCACCACCGCAACGTCCGACACAAGACCAGTCGCATGGTGGCCTCAACAGCGCCCCGACGAAGTTTTCATTGAGGGAGACGCCGCCCGCCACGCATGGATTCGCAACAAGATCATCAGTCACAAGGACATGGTCGACAAGTGGCATGAACTTGGTTTCGTGGTCAACAACGGCACGCGTTTCGTCGAAACCGAACGCACACCGGATGGAGGTGTTGTATGATGATACCACTCTGCGATTTTGTGAAATTGCAAGTTTGCATCATTTTCCTGTTCTGAATAATCTACGGCCTTGAGGAGAAACATCATGACCAGTAACGGCGATACACATCGAGAATTCAAAGTTGGCGGTCAGAAGGTTTGTGGTTTGGGGAGTTTTCATAAGTCGCTCGCACATAACAAATTTGGTGAGGTCGATGCGGGGCAGTTCCAGCGACTCGTCGCGGCGACCGAGGGTTCGCTACCGTTCTCGGCAGTGCCCCGTCACAGTGATGCGGCCGCGCGGCTGACCAATCCCCAGGCGGGCTTGGCTCGGGATCGGTTGACGCGCGATCCGGCAGACTATGAGATGCCTCCCGCACCGACCGTCCTGTCCACCTCGACCGCTGCGGAAATGACTGAGTTGTACTGGATGGCTTTGCTTCGGGATGTTTCGTTCCATGAGATGCACAAGCATCCGCTGACGGCAAAGGCAGCAAAGGAAATGGATGCCCGATTCAAGCAGGCGGTTGCGGACAACGGGGATCCGGGGCATTTGCGACCGGGAGTCGATGTTCCGGGATCGGCGAAATCGATGGCCAAAATCACGCCGGCGAACCTGTTTCGGTTGGGTCTGCCCGGAGAGGAAGTCGGTCCGCTGCTCAGTCAGTTCTTTATGCGAGACGTTAACTTCGGGACGCAAATCATCGACCAGCGTCAACGTCCATACAAATCGAACATGAACTTTCTCGCCGATTTCAAGGCGTGGCTCGGCGCTCAGAATTCGGGCAGGGACGCCGATGGACTGGCTTATCCGTCAGCCAATGAAAAAGATGCGGACAATTTTGAGGCAGCGCCACGTTATATCGGAACGATGCGCGATCTGGCGCGGTTCGTCAACAAGGATGCCTTGCATCAGGCGTACTTCGTCGGTGCGCTGTTGCTATTGTCCGGAGGAGCGAAATGGAATCAGGGGAATCCCTATGGTGATTTTGGTCCCCCTGAGTTCGGCAATCGGGAGGCAGGATTCGGCACGTTGGGTGGACCGCATATCCTGGCCCTGGTATCGGAAATTGCCACCCGGGGCCTCAAAGTGGTCTGGCACCAGAAATGGCAAGTTCATTTGCGCCTCCGGCCCGAAGCGTATGGCGGTCTGGTGCATGTTCAGTCGATCGGCATCGGAACAAAGAAAGAGAAGCGCCCCTACGGATTGCCAAGCTGGGTGTTCGGAACCGATGCCGCCAAGCTCGTGCTAAAACAGAACGACTCGCTGTTGCTGCCGTTAGCTTTCACGCCGGGAAGCCCGATACATCCAGCGTACGGTGCGGGGCACGCAACGGTTGCAGGTGCCTGTGTCACCATTCTCAAAGCGTATTTCCAGACTTTCGATCGGGACAAGAATGGGAGGATTGTCCCCAAACCGCTGACGGGCGATCAGGGACTTGTTGAAAAGATCGAGCCGTTTGGCGGCGGCATCCCATTCCGCGGTTTCATGACCGGCAAGGACGATCATGAAATCGGAATTCGGCTGGAATTGCCCGCATCGGTCGCACGCAAGCTCACGATCGAAGGCGAGCTGAACAAGCTGGCATCGAATGTGGCGATGGGACGAAGCATGGGAGGCGTGCATTGGCGGTCGGACAACACGCGCAGCCTGATGCTGGGCGAAGCGATCGCCGCGCACATTCTGGCCGACATCACGACCGATCTGCACGAGCGCCCACGCTTCGAGTTCCGCACGTTCAGCCGGGATGCTGCGGGCGAACCCAAGTTGGTGCAAATCCAGCAGGGACAGATTCGCGTCAACGGAATCGTGGTGCCCTCCGGCTCCAGCGAATTGTAGAAAATGCGGGAGCCGTCCGTGGATTCGCGTTGGAACCTGGTGGTCTGTCAAACGCTGATTCCAGGGTGGACCGACTTCCGTTCATGGCGTGCGTCGTCGATTCGTGTCACGGAGCGCCCAAAACCAGCCACATAGGGGCGCTTGAAAATCACCCACTTTCCGGGGAACTGGTATGCAAGTTTTCCAAATTCAATCCCGAAAGTGATGATGAGGTCGAAGGCTTCAAACAACACTGGATTCTGAAATGCCTGGCCCACCAGCTTCAGAAATAACAGGTTCACAATGTTTTGGATGTCGCGAATTACCTGGAACGGGTTGTCTCCGGTTTGAGAGTCGCAAAGGAAGTATCAGACGCCTTGATCTTACGGTAATCCGAATACGAGCCCGGTGACCAGCAGCGCCTGAAAGGTTCCAGCTTTCAGACTCCAGACCGGACGCTCGCACTGGTAGCAATATTGATTGCCGGGGCGACCGTAACCGGCTGAGTAGTAGCAATGATGGGGCGATTGCAAGCCCATCGAGTAAGGCAAACGGATTGTGTTGCCGACAAAATGAACCGCCGATATTGCCGGTTGCATGATCGGGAACCGACCGCCGAATCGCTCGAGGTTGACTTCTTCGAAATACAATGGGCCGTAACACAGGTCAGGCGATTTCCAGACGTAATACTTTGCGTGCCAACAACAGTCGCAAGCGTCCAATCGACAGTATCCATCCCCGAAAGGTCGGGAATTGAATCCGGCGAATTGGGTCAGGATTGTATGCCGGAATTCAGAATCAGGAACCGGCTTGCCATCGTCATCGACGTACAGTAACGCCAACTGAATCGGATCTGTTGGCAAAGGGCGGCGAAGCGATTCTCGAAAGTCAGCCCGCTTGGCGGAAATGCCCTGCGTTGCAGTCTGGTCGTTGTCATCGTCCGATACATCTTGCGGGTTCAGCGCATCTTCAATCAGAAACCGCTCGATTTGTTCCAACTCCTGTGGATCAATTGAACTCCTGGATTGAGAGTTCATATTTGGCATTGCGTTGGGCACAAGCTGTTTTCCGGTCGCTTGCCAGCGATCGGCTGCTGTCACATTGGAATAGTCCCGCTTCGTTTCACGTCGTGCAACTAGCAGCACGTCGGTCGGACGGCGATTCGGTTCAGTTGGGTCCAAGGAATGTTCCACGACAGACGCCGAGCGATGTGAATTGGACGGCTCCCAACCTTTCAATTCAACGGCTGCGGACGATATTGCCGCGATGCCTGTTCCAACGATCTGAACGTCGGCGGGGCGAATTGGTCGATGCTGCTCGCTGGCTGGAATAGGGCGAACTTGCGATGCGGGCTGCCCCTTGGAGCGGACACAAAAGCAGCAACAGCAGACGACGATTGCCGCTGGAATCAGAAAACCGGGCCGTGTAAACACGTGCACATCCTCCTGGAAATTCGGGAAATCGGTACATTCGGAGAAATCGGCTTGATTCTGGCGTTCCTGTGAATCGGAGGTGGCAACTGCCGTAAAAACCGCGCCAACATCCGAAATCGGACGTCCGGCACATTCGTTACATTTTGCGGTTTGAGTTCGCATGGACTATCATGACGTCTGAATCTCATAAACCAATCCAACCGGGGTTTTCACGACGTGTTCTTTCGCAAAATCTGGAGCCAAATACGGAAGCCCGTTGCTGCTGCCGAGTCCGACATCGGATCCAGCAA
>JBGSXT010000299.1:0-6817 GCA_041751295.1 Mariniblastus sp. | reverse complement strand
TTTCCGGACCAAAAATCCGCTCACAAAACAGCCCGTCCTTCTCGGGCCGGTAGGTTCGGTAAATGATCGTTTCCGGTTTCTTGACTTCGCCCATCGACCAGCTGCGAATATCGTGCGGTCGAGCCAGACTGATTTTAACGGAAGTGTAGTCGTTGACGCGTTCGTAAGAGGTGTCGGCCATTGCCATAATCACCTGCTCCTGGGGTTAAGCGTTGATAGGTTCAAGTTCGGTTTAATCGTTACCTGTCTGTTCTGGTTGGCGGGAATCAGTCGCTACGATCGCCGTTTTTCCAGTTGCATGTTGAGTGCCAATCCGCGAATCTCATTGGTTAAAACATCAAAACTGGCCGGAGTACCTGCCTCCAGCGTGTTCTCGCCTTTGACCATCGACTCGTAAATTTTGGTGCGGCCTTCGACATCGTCGCTCTTGACCGTGAGCAATTCCTGCAGAATGTAGGCCGCCCCATACGCTTCCAGCGCCCAGACTTCCATTTCGCCAAACCGCTGGCCGCCAAAACGGGCTTTGCCGCCCAGTGGCTGCTGAGTAATCAGCGAATAGGGGCCCGTACTGCGGGCGTGGACTTTGTCGTCAACCAAATGATGCAATTTCAGCATGTAGATGTAGCCCACCGTCGTTTCCTGGCCCAATGCTTCGCCGGTTCGGCCATCGTACAACTGCGCTTTACCATGACGCGGCAATCCGGCTTCTGCAAGAGCGTCGTTGATGATCTCTTCACTGGCCCCATCAAACACCGGCGTGATCGCCTGGAAGCCAAGCTTCGATCCGGCCCAGCCCAGATGGGTTTCGAGAATCTGACCGACATTCATCCGACTGGGTACACCCAAAGGATTCAACAGGATTTGCAAGGGCGTTCCGTCTTCCAGAAAAGGCATGTCTTCAACGGGCAGAATTTTCGCAATCACCCCTTTGTTTCCGTGTCGTCCGGCCATCTTGTCGCCGACCGAGATCACCCGCTTGGTCGCGATATAGACCTTGACCATTTGCAGCACGCCACTGCGCAGTTCATCACCACGCTTCATGCTGTTAACAATCCGGTCACGATGATCGATCGCCGTTTCGACGGCCGGCCAAAGTTCCTTGTAAGCTTCTTCGATTCCGCTGATGCGGGCTTCGCTTTTCAATGGGCCGGTAATCGTCGACAAGCGGAAACTGCCGGCTTTTTCCGCGATAAATTTCGGATTCTGATCGCGGGTCAACGGCGTATCGTTTTCGTCGGAAAGAGTTTTCCCGACAACCTTCTCCATCGCTTCGATCAACGTCGAAAATGCGTTGGCAATCTGTTCGTTGCCTTCCGTCTCCGCCGCTTTGAGGTCTTTCTCGAAGACTTTTCGTTCCTCTTCCGATAAAGACATGCGACGCGAGAACCGCTGGGTATCGATCACGATACCTTCGATTCCCGATGCGACCTCCAGCGAGTCGTTTTTGACATCCTCACCGGCTCGTCCAAAAATCGCATGCAACAGTTTTTCTTCCGGAGTCAGTTCCGTCTTCGATTTCGGTGAGACTTTACCGACCAGGATGTCGCCGGGCCGAACGTAGGTTCCTACCTGGACAATTCCATTTTCATCGAGGCTGCGCAACGCTTTTTCGCTGACGTTGGGAATATCCCGCGTGAATTCCTCGCGGCCCAGTTTGGTTTCACGAATCTCCACATCGAATTCTTCGATATGGAGTGACGTGTAGGTGTCGTTCTGGACCAGTTCCTGCGAAATAATAATTGCATCTTCGAAATTGTAACCGTCAAACGACATGAATCCGACCAATACATTGCGCCCCAACGCCAGCTCTCCCTGATACGTTGCCGCACCGTCGGCGATCACCTGATTCCTGGCAACCTTGTCGCCCGTCTTGACGATCGGTTTCTGGTTCAGGCAGGTCCGCTCGTTCAACCCGGCATACTTCTGCAATGGATAAACTTCAGTACCGATCTCGACTCGGGCCGAGTCGACGTAAGTCACGGTACCCGCCCGTCGGGCGCGCACGACCATGCTGGAATTCTCGGCCACGGCGCGCTCCAGTCCCGTACCGACAATCGGCGGCTCGGCCACTAACAGGGGAACCGCCTGACGCTGCATGTTGGAACCCATCAGCGCCCGGTTGGCGTCGTCATGCTCGAGAAACGGAATCAATCCGGCAGAAACTCCAACCATCTGGCTGGGTGCAATATCGATATATTGCACATCGTCCGGAGTGACCAGTTCGAAGTCGGCCCGGTAGCGGGCAATGATGTTGCCGGCCAGCTGTTTCTCGCCAACGATCGCTCCGTTTTCAACTTTGGTGTCGGCGGGTGCCACGAAGGACTCCGATTCCTCATCCGCCCGCAGCCAAACGATGCTTTCGGTAACTTTGCCCTTTTTGACTTCCGCGTAGGGAGTGACCAAAAAACCGTAGTCGTCCACACTGGCGTAAATGGCCAGACTGGAAATCAAACCGATATTAGTTCCCTCCGGAGTCTCGATCGGACAGATTCTGCCGTAATGGGAAATGTGAACATCGCGGACTTCGAATCCGGCCCGTTTCCGATTCAAACCGCCTGGGCCGAGTGCCGACAGTCGACGTTCGTGGGTCAACTGGCTGAGCGGATTGGTCTGGTCCACGACCTGCGACAGTTCGCCGCGACCGAAGAAATATTCGATCGCTGCTGAGATGCTTTTGGGATTCACCAACGTTCGCGGCGTCATGTCTTCCTGATCTTTCAAACTCATCCGTTCCTGGACGGTTCGTCTGAGTTTCAGAAATCCTTTCCGCAATTCATCGCTGGCCAACTCCTCGATTGTCCGCAGGCGTCGATTGCCAAGGTGATCGATATCGTCGATCTGGGCATTCCCACCGGGTGAAGCCAGTTCAAGCAGATAACGAATCGACGCCAGAATATCGTCGGGTCGCAAAGTCATTTCCTTTTCGGAAACGCCCAAACTGAGTTTGCGGTTGATGCGGAATCGGCCAACTTTGCCCAGTCGATAGCGGTTGTCATCATAGAATTTTTCATTAAACAACGCACGGGCCTTTTCCAGTGCGGGCGGGTTCCCCGGTCGCAGACGCTGGTAGATTCTCAGCAGTGCTTCTTCATGGGAGGACGTGTTGTCATCGGCCAACGCATTAAAGATCAGCGGATTTCTGGGCTGGGACATAACTTCACAGGATTTGATCCCCGCCGTACAAATCAATTCGGCCGCATCCTTCGAGATTTGAGTTCCGGCATCGACGATGATCTCGCCCCCCCGATCCGATCCTGGCGGATAAACGATGTCGTCGACAGCAAATTTTCCTTCCAGCTTCGTGGCACTTCTGCGATCGACCACTTTGACTTTGGCAGTCTCATAAAAGGCCCGCAAAATTGCCGAATCCTCGCCGTATTTGGGGTCCATTGCCCGCAGCAAGGTAATCGCCGAAAATTTCCCGCTCTGGTCAATGCGAACGGTCATCGAATCTTTCTTGGTAACATTGATTTCGATCCAACTCCCGCGCTCCGGAATCACACGGCAACTGGGGAATTTTCGATCGGAAGTTGTATCGGATTCGAGTACGAAATCGATTCCGGGACTGCGATGCAACTGGCTGACAACCACCCGCTCCGCACCGTTGATGATGAATTCACCGCCCCCCAACATGACGGGAATATCGCCGAGAAAGACCTCTTCTTCGATCGATTCCTCTTTGATCAGTCGCAACCAAACCCGGAACGGCCGTCCATACGTCAATCGCAACTGGCGGCACTCGTCAGGCGTATAACGGGGCTTGCCCAATTCGTAGGTGATGTACTCCAATCGCAGCTTCTTGTCGTAGCTTTCAATCGGAAAGATTTCCTGCAGGACCCCTTCGATCCCCTGAGCTTTTCGCTTCGAGGGTTCGGTTTCCAGTTGCAAAAAAGCATCGAAACTGGCCGTTTGAATTTCAGTCGGATCGGGCGGCAGTTCATAAACCCGACCACTGCCAAACCGTCGAACCTTCTCGGGCCGCAATCTTCGTTCTACTGGGGTAGCCATCTTTGCTCTTCTCCATTCCGAATAGGTTTACGCCGATCTGCATTCGGCTCGCTTGATCATCTGAGTTCAGGACAACTCTCGAACGCTGTTACCGGGGCTTGGCGGAAAACTGGCAGGACGCATTGAAGCAGGGCACCGCAACCCAAATACTTCGGACAAACAGCACCAGCCTGTCGCATCGAGCCAACTGGAAAAAACCGACCAAAAACAGCCAACCACCGATCGATAAATTATCGATGGATGGCTGCCTGCTGAGCCTGTTGCCTACGACAAATCTGCACGGGTCGTCTGCCACTCGACTTTGATCGAACGAACAATCTGGGGATAGACTTTGGAACACCTGATGTGCCGCGCGGCCATCCGATCACGCACACATAATTAAATACGGGTAGTTTAGTCCCGAACGTTCCTACTTCAGTTCGACACTGCCGCCAGCGGCTACAATGTCGGCCTTGATTTTTTCCGCCTCTGCTTTGGATGCACCATTTTTCAGGCTCGCCGGACAGGACTCAACCATTTTCTTGGCGTCCATCAAAGAAGCACCCGTAATCGCTTTGACCGCTTTGACCACGTCCAGTTTTTTGTCGCCAAAACCGGTTAATATCACTTCGAATTCGGTTTGCTCAACGGCAGCCGCCGCACCGCCATCGCCACCAGCGGCCATGATCACCGCGCCGCCGGCAGCCGCTTCAATTCCATGTTCTTCCTTGAGATAATCGCTCAACTCGATGGCTTCTTTCAGCGTCAATCCGGCGATCTGATCGCCCAATTTTTTCGACGCAGCCGAGAATTCCAAAGTTGCAGTTTCTTCTGACATTTTCTTTACCTTTCTTTCCAATTGAGCAGCGGCACCCGCACGAATGTCTGCTCAATCAATAATTACGAACAAATGATTCCTGTTTCCATTCAATCCTAAACGTTGTCCGGCGATTCCCCGCCTTCTCGATCCTCAATGATTTTTTTGACTTGACCTGCCAATTTCGAACCAGGTCCCTTGAGTTGAGCCACCAACTGGCCCCCCGGTCCAAGAATCTGGCCGACCAAAATGCCCAGTTGCTCCGAGCGGCTCGGCCATTTGCTGATTTCGGCAACCCGAGCTGCGGAAAGCTGTTCGCCATCCATGCAGCCACCACGTGCTTTAAACTGCTCAAACTGTGCATCTTTGTCGATACTGATGGCTTCTTTGACGAGCGACACAAAATCTTCCGCTCCCCACAGAACGGCCGCTGTTCCTTTCAATCCTTCGAACGCCGGTGCCAGGGAGGTCCCTTCGGTCGCACGGCGGGCCAAGCTGTTCTTCACAACCAGCAAATGGATGTCCTTTTCCCGCAGTCGTTTCCTAAGCACGCCGGTCGTGATTGCATCCAGTCCAATAACATTGGCCAACACGCAATCGTCGACGCCGTTCAACCGTGACGAAACCTCTTTGGTCAACAGATCTTTTACAAATTTACTCATCTGAATTCACCCGTTTCTACGTCTAACACCTTCAACAGCCCGATTGAAATCCACTGCATCAGGCGGCAATTCGAATGCCTGGACTCATCGTTGCCGCGATCACGATCCCGCGCACATAGGTCCCTTTTATGGCATGGGGCTTGATGGCGGTTATATAGTCAATGAACGAATTGATATTTTCTTCCAGTTTTTTGTGGTCAAAACTCAAGCGGCCAACAACCGCATGCACGTTGCCGCCATTATCGTTTCTGAATTCCACCTTGCCTGCTTTGTATTCCCGAACTGCATTGGCTACATCCGGTGTCACCGTTCCCGCGCGGGGTGACGGCATCAATCCGCGGGGACCCAACACCCGGCCCAACGGTCCCACGACTCCCATCATGTCGGGCGACGCAATACAGACATCGAATTCCAGCCAGCCATCAATCATTCTTTTTGCCAATTCAGCTTCACCGACTTCATCGGCACCAGCCTCTTTCGCCGCCGCCGCCGCCGCTCCTCTGGCAAATACAACGACCCGCTGGCTCTTCCCGATTCCATGAGGCAACACAATCGAGCCTCGCACCAGCTGGTCCGCCTGCTTGGCATCAATTCCCAATCGTACGTGAATTTCAACGGTTTGATCGAACTTCGTTCCATCAAACTGTTTCAACATTTTCACCGCCTCGGACAGCTCCACAGAACTCGACGGAGCTTTCTTGGACAAATTTCTGAATCGTTTTGAAGCCTTTGACATATTTCCAACCATTTACTTCCGACAAATTTTCGATTTTTCCCGATACAAACTGACTGCACCACCGGCTTGGCACACACAGGTACCACCCGCACCAAATATCATTTGATGACATCAATTCCCATACTGCGGGCTGTCCCTTCGATCATTCGGCAGGCATGATCCAGATCGCTGGCGTTCAAATCGGCTTTTTTCTTTTCGCAGATTTCCTCGATCTGCTTTCGTGTCACCGTAGCGACTTTGTCGACATTGGGAACACTCGAACCCTTCGCGATTCCAGCGGCAATTTTCAACAACGCAGCCGCCGGAGGGCTCTTGGTGACGAACTCGAAAGTGCGGTCATTGAACACAGAAACAACGACCGGGATCGGCGTCCCGTTGTACTCTCGGGTTTGATCATTGAACTGCTGGACAAATTGTCCGAGATTGATCCCGTATTTACCGAGCGAAGTTCCCACTGGTGGTGCCGGTGTCGCCTGCCCGCCGGGAACTTGGAATTTCGCCTGACCCACCAATTGTTTTGCCATTTCAACCCCATTTCAAAATATCTGGACCGCCATCGCGATCACTTTAAACGTCTTCAACCTGCCAGTGATCCAACTCCACCGGATTCGGTCG
>JBGSXT010000298.1:0-3393 GCA_041751295.1 Mariniblastus sp. | reverse complement strand
ACCCGGAAGTGCTGTACGCGATCGTGGAAGCCGCCGGCGGTCAAAGCGGGTTCTTCCGCAGTAGTGATCGAGGCGAGTCATGGCAGAAAATGAGTGACTACGTTTCGGAAAGCCCGCAGTATTACCAGGAGATTGTCGCCTGCCCGCATGAATTCGATCGGGTCTATTCGTTGGATACCTTAGTGCGGGTCACAGAGGACGGTGGTCGGACATTTCAGCAACTTGGCGAAGCGGACAAGCATGTCGACAATCATGCGATGGTCATCGATCCGTACGACGCCGATCATTTGCTGATTGGCTGCGATGGTGGACTCTATGAAAGCTGGGATCGGGGCCAAACCTATGATTTCAAGGCCAATCTGCCGATCACCCAGTTTTACAAAGTCGCCGTCAGTAATGAAAAGCCGTTTTACTACGTGTATGGCGGAACACAGGACAATGCAACCCTGGGTGGTCCGTCCCAGACCAACAATGTGCATGGGATCCGCAACAGCGACTGGTTCATTACCGTTTTCGGAGACGGCTTTGAACCGGCTGTCGACCCGAACGACCCGGATACAATCTACTCGCAATGGCAATACGGTGGCCTGGTCCGATTCAACCGGAAGACCGGTGAGCGGGTGGACATTCGACCTCAGCCTGTTGCCGACGGTCCGCCGAACCGCTGGAATTGGGATTCGGCACTGATGATTTCACCGCATGCCAGTGAACGAATCTACTACGGCTCGCAGATCCTGTGGTGCAGTGATGACCGCGGCGATAACTGGACCGCGATCAGTGATGACTTGTCCCGCAACATCGACCGCAACAAATTGAAAGTGATGGGACGGGTGTGGGGCGTCGACTCGGTGGCCAAAAATGATTCGACGTCGCTGTACGGAACGATC
The DNA here is from genome assembly GCA_041751295.1 of Mariniblastus sp. Taxonomy (GTDB): domain Bacteria; phylum Planctomycetota; class Planctomycetia; order Pirellulales; family Pirellulaceae; genus Mariniblastus. The sequence goes on along the minus strand of JBGSXT010000298.1, from coordinate 2,506 downwards.
GTTTCCGTCAGCGAATCCCCGTTGCAGGAAGGTTTGATCTACGTGGGAACGGATGATGGCGTCGTCAGTGTCACCGAAGATGGTGGCAAAAACTGGCGGCGAATCGAAACTTTTGGTTCTCTGGAAGTGCCAGAGTTTGGATACATCAATGATATTGAAGCCGACCTGCATGATGCGAATACCGTCTATGTAGCGGTCAACAATCACAAACGGGGTGACTTCAAACCCTATATCGTAAAATCCACAGATCGCGGCAAGACCTGGTCGGAGATTTCCGGCAATCTGCCTGATCGAGGCAGCGTTTATGCCCTGAAACAGGATCATGTGAATTCGGACCTGCTGTTCTGCGGCACGGAATTCGGCCTCTTTTTTACGATCGATGGTGGTGGAAAATGGATTCAGCTCAAGTCTGGATTACCCACGATCTGCGTCAGGGATATCGAAATTCAACGAGAAGAAAACGACCTTGTGTTGGCATCCTTTGGCCGTGGATTTTTCATCCTGGATGACTATTCGCCGCTGCGCGATTTGACGAACAGTATCCCGGAAGAAAACAGGATCTTCCCGGTCAAGAAAGGTTTGATGTATCAGCAGGCCGCCCCACTGGCAGGATCTGGTCGAGCGTTTCAAGGTGCAAGCTTTTATACCGCACCCAATCCGCCATTTGGTACGACCTTCACCTATCACCTTAAAGATGATTTGAAAACGAAGAAGGCAGAACGCCAGTCCAATGAGACCAAAGAGGCTGCTGCCGGACGCGACGTGAACTATCCCAGCTGGGAGGACTTGAAAGCCGAAGATCGCGAAGTCGCGGCCAGAACCTGGCTAACCATCCGCGACGCCGCTGGTGAAACGGTCAGCCGCATCGCAGGGGCATCATCCAAAGGCCTGCAACGCACGCAATGGGATTGCCGTCATGATGGCGACAGTGGTCGAGGACCGTTGGCAGTGCCAGGCAAGTATACGGTGGATTTAGTACGGATGATTCCTGCGACCGCTGAGGACGAAGACAAGTCCATGAAAATCGAACAGCTGGTTGAGCCTGTGGAATTCGAAATTGAGCCGCTCACATTCGGCGAGACCAGTGAGCTCGACCGAATCGCGATCAGGGATTTTTCGGAAAAGGCGCTCGCATTGTCCAAAGTGATCAGCGCCGCCGGATCAGTGCTGGGAGAAACGACCAGGCAGTTGGACGCCATCGAAACTGTGATCAGGAATTCAACTGAACTGGATCAGTCAATGTTGAACGATGTCCAGGAATTGAAAACGAAGCTGGCCAACATCAACGAGAAATTCAACGGCGATCCGACGAAGACTCGGCGCAATGAATCGGACTATGCGGGATTCAACAGTCGACTGTTCACCATGACTTTCGGAGCCATGGGCAGCACTGAGGGGCCAACCGGAACCCACAGACAACAATACGATATTGTCGTTCAAGAGTACGAGGCAATTGCCGACAAACTTACCGAACTGTTGGATCAGGAAATACCGGCCCTCAATGCAAAACTCGACGAAGCAAACGCCCCTTGGACTCCTGGACGGAAAATTCCGGCGATCAGGAAGTGACGCTGCGGTGGACTTCACGAAGAATCAATTTGCCCACCGGTTGATCGGCATGCCGCCCGTGATCGTATACCAATTGGCCCCGGACGAAAGTCTGTTCAACAACGCCCTGTAATTGCTCGCCATGATCCGGCGTGCAAGGATGGCGGTGGAACAGTTTTTCGGCATCGACTTGAAAACTGGAACTTGGATCCCAGACAACAATATCGGCATCATAGCCGTTTGCCAGCAACCCCTTGCGATGATCGAGGCCGAGCAGTTTGGCCGGCGCGGCGGAAAGCCAGGCGGCCAGCTGTTCGGGCTGCCAGCCGGCAGACTGGCCTACGCTCCAAACGGCTGGCAGCGTCAGTTGCAATCCGGCAATCCCGCCCCACGCCCTGGAAAAATTCCCGCTGGCCAGATGTTTCATTTCAGGTGGACAAGGGGAATGGTCTGAGCCAATGGTGTCGATGAAACCACTGCCAAGGGCATCACGCAAAGCAATCTGGTTGTGCTGATTGCGAATCGGCGGTGCGCATTTGAACTGGGTCGCACCATTTTGAATCTGTTCTGCGGCGAAATGCAGATAATGCGGACAAGTTTCGACCGAAATCAGCAGGCCCTCCCGTTTGGCTGCAGCGATTCTTGCAATCGCTGCCCCCGTGGCGAGGTGAACGATGTGAATCGGGGTACCAAACTGCCGACACAACCCGATCAGCAATTCAATCGCTTTCAGTTCCCATGCATCAGGTCGGGATGCCAGGTACTGGCCGTACGATCGCTGATCTGAGTCAGGCTGCGCTGTATCCAAATCGGCCAATTCGGCGTGAACGAGCAGCGGCAGGCCGGCAGCTTTCAAAAGCGGCAGCACTGTTCGCAACTGGTGTTCGTCAACGTTTGGAAACTCATTCAATCCCGAATCGCATAGAAATGCCTTGACGCCAAACACGCCTGCGTCGAT
>JBGSXT010000297.1:0-5870 GCA_041751295.1 Mariniblastus sp. | reverse complement strand
CGGTTGGACTCGTTTCCCGCTGGCCGTAATCGTCCGGATAGACATCAATCAATTTGACGATCCAGTCGGCATCGGTACCGGTCGTTGAGACATTCAAATTGGCCAGGATTTCTCCGGCGAGGGTGACCGACTGCTCAAGTGGAGGAGTCTGAAATACGAGTACATCTTTTCGAGTGGAGGCGAAACGCTGATCATCCGACATGTAGGCCCGGGGCGTGAATCCAAAACCGATATCCTGTCGGGCGCGGTAGGGAACCGGGTCATGGGGGTCACTCACGAATTCCAACACCGTGTTTTCGGAAGGTTCCGGTTTGTCGGTCGAAATGCTGTGGTCGACGTGCAAATGAAATTTGATCGGATTGGATTGTGCGGGGGGCCAATTTTCAAAGACCCGCCATTCTTTGCTGCCGGTATCGTAAACCATCGCCTCATATTGTGGCCGCTGCCCGACATCTTTCAAAAAATGCCTGAAAAATGGCCCTTCGATATTGCGTTGATAGAAATCTGAAACGTTGGTTCCAAACGACAGATTGCCCACGATCGCCTGCGAAACCGTTCTTGACCAATCGCCGTGACTCCATGGCCCCATGACCAACGTATTGTAACCGTCTGGATTGTTCGTTTCAATTTCGCGATAGATCTGGAGCGGTCCATACAGGTCTTCGGCGTCAAACCAGCCGCCAACGGTCATGACGTTCGTCTTGATTTTTTTCAGATGCGGCAGCAGGTTTCGCTGCTGCCAGAAAGCATCATAGTTTGGATGTTCGACCAGTTGTTGCCAGAAGAAGTTGTCGGCACCGTATTGCCCGTAAGCATCGGCAACGGGCACCATGTTCAAATAGTAACTCCACGCGTCCTGGGTGGGTGGTCGAACCGAACGATACCACAGGTGATTGCTGGGTCCCTCGTGTTGATAACCAAACGTAGCCGTCGCCAGAAAATAACTCAGCAGAAACGCTCCGTGATGGTGGAAGTCGTCAAAGAAAAAATCTGAGATTGGAGCCTGGGGCGAAGCAGCGACCAGCGCCGGATGATGTTCGGGCAGCGCAGCCGCCGTGTAAAAACCGGGATACGAAATCCCCCACATGCCGACGCGTCCGTTGTTGCCGCGCACATTGTCCAACAGCCACTCGATAGTGTCGTAGGTATCCGAACTTTCGTCGATCGCCGCATCACCGTCGACGTGAGGTCGCATGTTGTCGTACTGGCCCTCGGACATCCAGCGTCCTCGAACATCCTGACTAACAAAAATGAATCCGTCCTGCTCCAGATAATCCGACGGTCCAATGCGACCTGGGTACCGGTTGGGACCATACGGCTGGCTGCTGTATGGCGTCCGGTTCAGCATGATGGGAAAGGTCTTCGATTGATCGCGCGGGGCGTAAATCGTTGTATGCAGCTTCACTCCGTCACGCATCGGAATTTGAATTTCTGTCTTGGAATAATGCTGACTGATCGAAAAATTCTGCTGCGCCTGCTGGGCATTAACCCAATTGGACTGAATCAGACACAACGTGGCCAACACGCGAATCGAAAGGTGAGCGGCAGATGAAAATGTAACATAGGACGAATTAGCAATTCGTCCTGCAAGTAAACTGACACCTTTCGCTCGCCTAAAAGTATTTATCCCTGCCATTGCCAAAATCCGTGGAGTTCGAACTGTTACCGCCAACCTATAGCGTTACCGCAAGGCGTTCAAATATCAACGCCACTCCAGGTGTCGCAGGCGATATCTGGGCAGTCCCAAATCGAACTGTGTGGACGATACAATTATTCGCCGACGATAGCCCATTTGAGGATTTCTGAAATTCGGGGCGTCTTGCCCTGCCACAGGATGCCAACCCGAAAGATGCGACCGGCCAGAATGACGACCAAGACAGTTGCCAGCAACGTAACAGCCAGCGACAAAATGGGCTGCCAGACAGCGATCGTTTGGCCAGTCGCCAAACGCAACACCATGGTTGTTGGAGCGGTGGGCGGAAAAAACGAAAGTGCCATTGCCATCGGCCCCTGCGGATCGCGGACGATCATGAACCAGACGAACAGCGGCGCCATCAACAGCATCCAAACGGGGAGCAGCATCGACTGCGCTTCTTTCAATTGCGAAACGGATGCACCGACGGACATGAAGATCGCGGCATAAAACAGCACACCGGTAATTTGAAAGACCAGAAACCAGGGGACAATTTCGAAGGGGATGTTGCCGGTCCAGCCCCGCCAGGCGGCGATCGCAAAAACACCTGACAAATAAATCGCGAAAATGGTTAACGAACCGGCGACCGTGCCCAGCAGTTTTCCCATCATCAACTGAAATGGATTAGCGCTGCCAAGCAGGACTTCAGCGATCCGTTGCGATTTTTCCTCGAGCACACTCTCCAACATCGGCTGCGACGCCATGAAGATTACCATGAACATCAGCATCATGATCCCCATCGGCAGAAACAGCGTCGTCATCAGATTTTTTTCTTCACTGGATGCGATGTTCCCCGTTGCATCTTTTTCCATCAATCCCCGACCGACCACGTTAATGGGCCGATTGAGCTGCGTGAATTTTTCAATTTGATCTTTTTCCAGACCGGATTGCCGAATCCGTTCGGTCCTTGAAATCCGGGTAATGACTTCTGCAAGCCAAGGGCGGGCCAGCGAGATGCTGGAGTCTTCCGCATAGAATTGGACGCCGCTGCTTTCGCCATTCTCGCCATCCAATTCCAGGATATCGGCAGGAATTTCGACGAAGGCATAGAGTTCCTGGTTGCGAACCTGTTGCGAGAGTTCAAATCGTCTGCTGTCGTCGACGGTCGCCGCGTCGATCAGTTCCAACAGATAGAATTCCCGGGAAACGCCAGGCAAACCGGAATTCCCCCCTTCCCGTCCTTTGCCGGACTGTTGCGATTTCCGGATGGATTCGTTTCGCCGCTCGGCGGCCGATTGCAACGCGGCGCCGAATGAGCTTGAATGATCGATCACTGCCAGCTTTCGCTCTTTTGTCTGGCCGACATCTTTCAGCAATTCCATCGCAACGATTCCGGCGGACATCAGTATCGGCATCATGATGATCGAAACCATGAATGCTTTCGTACCCACCATGGCGCGGTATTCGCGAACGGAAATTGTCAAGATTTTTTTCATCGCCCGGAAAAATCAGAGACCCTACCACTTGTTGGTGAAACAGAAATTTTGTGCCGGAATCACGGCATCTAGAACTCGCCTCAATACTTCGGCGGGAGACCCGCTCGCTTCCACCTGGGAAACCAGTTCTTTCCGATAGAAATCCAGAACCTGTGACGAAACGGTCCGGTAGACTTCAAAACGGTGCCGGATCACCTCTTCGCTCGCGTCGTCAGCCCGATTTTCCTGGATCGCACGCCGCTGGATTCGACGGATCATGTCTTCCTGGTCCTTGCAGCCCAGATGAACTACCCGCAAAACTTCCAATTCCGACTCTACCAATTTTGCCTGTTCCAGATTTCGCGGCAGACCGTCGAGAACCAACAGGTCCTCCCAAGGCTTATAGGTGGACAAGGCAATATAGGCATCGAGGGCTTTCTTCCAGATTCTGATCGTCAACTCATCCGGGACCAGCTTGCCTGCTGAAACAAACTTGTGTACTTCCTTGCCAGTCGGCGAATTGATATCGATCGAGCGAAACACATCACCAACCGCCAAATGGTAGAAACCGGGAATTTTGCCAAGGATGCCTCCTTGAGTTCCTTTGCCCGTGCCCGGTGCCCCAAAGAACAAAACGCATCGAAACCGCTTTTTTTCATCGTTCATGTTCATGTGGACGCTCGTCAGCCTGCACTGACAGATTCAATCTCGTTGATGTTTTTGTTGGATGGCGCACGATTCGGCCAATGACAAGCTTAATAACGAACGGTACTTCGTAAAGCCAATAATTCGATCTTAACAACAAAAAAGCGGCCACTAACAGGCCGCCTGGTCGATTCAATGCCTAATGTTTACCCGTTAACCGTTATTATCTTCATCATCATCCTGTTTGAGTTCGACCATGGTCTCCATTTGGTCTTCGCCTCGTCGAAATTTGATCATCACCGACTTGCCATTGTTGGCCCGAATCAAACGATTGACTTCGCGACGCTTGTCAGTCTTTTCCACGCCGACTTCTGTAATCACATCACCAACTTTGAATCCGGCCTTTTCAGCAATCGAACCCTCCAGAATGCGGGAGATTTCAACTCCGTTTTCGACTTCGTCTTCCATTGATATTCCCAATCGCACCAGTCGGGTTCTACGGGCTGCACCGGTTCCCTGAAACGTAGGTCGCTTTTCCATTGCCACCAATTCATCAAGCACCTTTTCAGAGAAATCGATGACTTTTAGCGCACCGGCACAATCGATGGTTTCGAAATCGTCTTCCGGTGTGTGATACGTCGATGTCAATCCAGTGTGAACAAACATGACCGGAATGCTGTTTTGAAAGAAAGGCAGATGGTCGCTCCCTCCAAATCCTCCCGATTTTTCTACATCCAGTCCCATATCAATATTGGCACGATCCAGCAGAGCATCAAACTCTTCGGCCGAAGTCGCATTGAAGATGGTCACCTTGTTATCGCGCAGCCATCCGATCATGTCAAAATTGACCATCGCAGCGGTTTTGTTCAAGTCAATGATCGGTTCCTTGACGTAATGGAAGGCTCCCAACAGTCCCATTTCCTCCGCGCTGAAGCAGACAAATAACAATCGACGTGCCGGCTTCTTTTCACGCGCCGCAAATCGACGGGCCAGTTCGAGGACAGCGGCTGTGCCGGTAGCGTTATCGTCCGCACCATTATGGATTTCGCGGCGATCCGTTCGCGATCCCGCTCCCCCCATGCCCAAATGGTCGTAGTGTCCGCCGATCACAATCGTCTCGTCGGCCAGTGGCCCCTCCCCTTCCATGATGCCGATGATGTTGCTGGTCCTGGAAAGCTGCTCTTTTGCTTTCGAGGAACCAACGACTTTCCAACCTTCAAATTTCTGGGAAACGGGCGAAAGTGTTTCATCTATTCTCTTCTCGATATCCGCGAGCTGTTTGAATTTGCTGCCATCGGCATCCGTCAAAGGCGACTTGGCCAGCAATTCGTCCAGAACACGGCGCTTGAGTTGAATGAAAGGAAATGTCGAGCCAAACCGATTTGTGTCTTCCAATACATCTTTGTCATCCGTAGGCGCGCTGAATCCATCGTTCACCATGATCAGCCCAATCGCCCCGGCATTGCGGGCCGCGAGTACTTTTGACTGAATGTATGAGTGGCTGGAAACCTCTTTACCGTCAAAAACACTTTCCGGATTGTCTTGTTGCGGTTCGCGCCGAATCATCACCACGATCTTGCCTTCGACATCGAGTCCATGGTATTCGTTGTAATTCAAGTCTTTTTCGGCGTTAATACCGTAGCCTACAAAAACGAGATCTGTATCAAACTCGAAACCGCTTCGTTTGGCCTGGGGAAGATAATCCTTATTCAGCTCGAGCTCCATCGTCATCTCGTTGGCGTCCGAGTTCACCAGTTTCAAAGTAGTCTGCTCGCCATCCACTGTCAGGCCCTGACGCACTTCGAATTCCTGGCGGTAGGTTCCGTTGTCCAACGTTTGCAGACCGATCTGTTTGTAGCGGTCTTCAATAAACTTGGCGGCCACTTCAATGCCGTCCGTTCCCGGTTTTCGACCTCCCAATTCATCCGAAGCCAAATACTTGATATCGTAAGTAACCCGATCGAGGGCCGCCGACTGTGGTTCCGCCTGTTGCGCCCACATCGATGACCCGATCAGGAGGGTCCACGCACAAGCCGTGATTGTCATTGGAAATGCCGTTCGCATCTATATTCTCCTCGTTCAAGTATTTGGAATCGCATCGATTCCATGCGAGAAAT
>JBGSXT010000296.1:0-5294 GCA_041751295.1 Mariniblastus sp. | reverse complement strand
TCGACGCCGTTCGATGATGCTGTTGAGCGTCCTCAGGTGTTTCAATATTTATGGTCGAAACGGCGAAGTCGTCGTTTTCCATAACTGCCATTTGCCAGCCTGGATTAGACCCTTTGACGAATGTGTCAATCAGCCGTAAGTCGTTCCATGACAGCTGCTTACGTCTATTTTTTAGCCTTCGGAGGCTTTTGATGTAGTATTGATGTAGAGGCTGATGCAGTTTTCTCCTCCCAATGGTCACTCCCAACTGCCCCGCTGGTCGCGTCAACGTAGTCTCCGATCTGAATGACGCGGATTTGGCGAAATTGAAACCGAAATCGGAGTTATTGTCATGTTCATGTCGCGGCGCTATCGCGCGAGTTCGCATCGTCGAAAGGTTAAAGACCAACCTTCCGTCGGGCGTTCGCATTTCCGCGAACGGGCAAAAACCCGTCGCGCGATTGCTCCTCGAAATCCGGACCGAAGTTTCGAACCACCGGAAGATTGGCACGAATCGACGGACAGCTCCGAATATCGCATCGTTGTTCGCAAGCCAGGCCGTTACTACCATCATGTGGTCACGCCCGATCAGATTTCGACGCACCTGTCGAAGCTGCCCCAGAATTTTCTCAGGAATCTGGAGGTCGTTCAACTTAGCGCGATGACTCGCAAAAAGCACATCAGTCCCTGTTACGGACTACAGTGGGGTCGAGCGATTTATCTGTACCCGTTCGATGAAAACCTGGACGAGCATTTTCACAGCCCACCGCCACGTTCACTCGTTATCGAAACCAAAATGTATGGTGGTCGATGGGAACAAAACGAACCGGGCGTCTGGCGGCTGGTCTGGACCGAATCGGCAGCTCGGGATTTTGTCTTGAATAATGTTTTGATCCACGAGCTGGGGCACTTGATCGACAATCGAAATTCCAGCTATCAGGACCAGGAACGGTACGCCGAGTGGTTCGCGATCAAATACGGCTATCTTCGTTCCGGTGGGCGCAAACGACGCCAACCCAATCGCAATATTCGTAGACGCCATCACCGCAAATAGTGGCAGCATCCATTTTTTGGATGCCTGCACCCAAAAGTTTCAGCAAATCGTGGCGGCTGGCGAAATCGTCACAGAATATCCGTCTCCCGGCGTGTTTGGGTCTCCCTATTCAGTAGTCGTTCGGTCAGAATCGGTTGCAAGTCAGCCGGTTTTAGATTCAATGCATTGTTTGCAACAACGCGCTCTCCCAACAAAACATGTGTCACCAACTCTTAATTCGAATACTGCTGATTGTTGTCTGTGGAACGATTGTCGCGCCGCGCCAGTCGTTATGCCAGCAAATGACCCTCAACGTCGAGTTCGAATTGCATGCTCCCGGTCTCGCCAAAGACACCGCAGTTTTTATCACAGGCAGCGTGGCTGCGTTGGGAAACTGGAATCCGGAAACGATCCGTATGACGCCGTCGAGTGATCATAAATGGACGTTCAAGATTCAATCGAAAGCTGGCTTGCCGATCGAATACAAATACACATTGGGAACCTGGTCGCGGGAAGGGGCCAACGCCGACGGGAGTCCGCTGCAGAATCTGGTCCTCGAACCGACTGCCGATACGACCGTCAGCGACACGGTTAAATTCTGGACGACAGAAAAACAGCAGAAAATTTCCGGTCAGGTGACTGGCACAGTCCGATACCACAGACAGATGGAATTCGAGGGCTTGTTGCCTCGCGATGTCATTGTCTGGCTGCCACCGGATTACGACACCTCATCCGATCGGTATCCCGTCCTCTACATGCATGACGGCCAGAATATTGTCGACCCAAAAACGAGTTCGTTCGGAGTCGACTGGCAGGTCGACGAAACGCTGACACGGATGATTGGCGATCGGACCTGTCCGCCCATCATCGTTGTCGGAATTTACAACACTGCCGAACGGGCAGCCGATTATCTTCCCGGCGAACAGGGAGACCGATACGCCAACTTCGTCTGTACAAAACTGAAACCCTTCGTCGACGGGAATTATCGCACCAATAGTTCACGCGCAGGGACCGCAATCGGAGGTTCCTCGGCGGGAGGCATTTGCGCCTTTCGAATCGCCTGGGAGAATCCGGAGATCTTCTCAAAAGCGATCTGCATGTCGCCGGCCTTCAAGTACGAACGATCGGACGGATCGTATCAAGTCAGCTACATTGAGCGGTTTTCCAATTCAGACAAGCCGGACCCGCTCCCGGTTTTCTACATCGATAACGGTGGACTTGGCCTGGAAAAGATTCTGCAGCCTGGCATTGACGCCATGCTGATCGAGTTCAAAGCCAAGGGGATGGAAGCAGGCAAACACTTTTTTTGGAAGCTGTTTCCAGACGCTCAACATAATGAATCGGCCTGGTCCCGGCGAATGCCAACGGCCCTTAAATTGCTTTTCGGCGATTGAACGTGATTCCATGAAACCAGAAACATTTTCGACGGATTTTCGAAGCGGAAACCAATCGTCGATTGCGTCGATCCTCATCCAACCAAACCAAAAATGCCGACGCCCAGCAGCCGAGATCGCAAAAAGCAGATGACCAAGCCCGACGACATTGCTAACGAAGAGATATTCAGCGACGAAAATGAATCGACGATCCTGATGCAGCATTCCGGCGACAAACAGGCAATGCCAGTCAGTCTCGTCCCCTCGACGCGCGATTTCTCGCATTCCGTCAGCGACGCGGGCGGTTCCCTGACCTCCCGTTATGAATCGCTGCAACAGGCGGGAGCAGTTCACTGGACGGCCCAGTATCGATTTCTGGAGAGACTGGGAGCCGGTTCTCAGAGTGTCGTGATGTTGGCGGACCGGCTCGGGTCGCTGGATGTTTCGCTGCGCGTCGCCTTGAAGCTGCTGTCACCCTTGCCGTATCCGAATACCGACTCTTATTTGTCGGAAATGGCTCAAACGGCGCAGGTGGCAATGATAATTGCCGAAATTCAGGAAGATCATTTACTGGACGTTCACAACTTCATCGAAAGTGGTGGCATCCAGATCATGGTGCTGGAATGGGTCGACGGCTTTGATCTGAACTATCTGATGGATGCGGAACGATTGCAGGCTGTTGCCGCAGCGTCGCCGCGCCGACGCTGGGCGCACATTAACGACGTCGTGGTAACGGCTGGCGCGACCCAAGCCAGACTGAAACCTGGCGTCGGCTTGCATATATTGCGTGAGTGCCTTGCCGGCCTGGCCGCCTTGCATCAACGCAACATCGTTCACGGCGACATCAAGCCCTCGAACATCATGCTCAAACGGACCGCCAGTACCAAGGTCATTGACTATGGATCGGCCTTTGAGATTTCGCGGCCGAGAGTCATGCCGGCCTGGACGCCCCGGTATGCAGCACCCGAAGTGATCGCATCCGGCAATTTTGAACTGAATTCGGATTTGGCGAGCCTGGGTTATGTATTTCTTGAACTGATCTCTGGCCGCACCCCCTTCGAGTCGACGAAATCGTTGGCGGAATTGCTGGAAGTCAAGAACTCGTTGCACGACCGGGTCGAAGAATTTCTGCCGCGCGACGTCGGTCGGGATACCGGGCTGGTGGAATTGGTTCGCGGCATGATTCATCCCGATGGTGCCGAAAGATTTTCCAGCCCCGCCGCCGCCGATTTGTCACCAAACGGCGCCGCCGCCGCGCACAAGCGTTTGGTGCTGAGCGATCTGTCCAGCGAGTATGAAAACGACATTCGCGAGTGGCTGCAATTCGTGCCCTCGCCCGTCCACGTCCCACCCCCTGCCCCAACACGTTAAGAGCTTGTCCGAGATCCGCCGGGGTCTGGGGACTGACCCTCTCTCTTGGCGATTCTTGGATAGGCTCTACGTAATTGCCGACCTTTTACTTAAAAGGCTCGAACTATGATCGATCGAACCTGCATGTTACGATGCGAAATGGAGATCTGAACATGGTTGAATTTACGATTACCGGCGAAGAACTTTGGGCGAGGATGGAGCGCGCTGTGGAAAAAGTCAACGAACGCCTGCGAGCGACAGTTCGTATTTTGGAAGACGCGAAAGTCCCCTATGCGGTGATCGGTGGACATGCTGTGCGAGCCTGGGTAGCCCAGGTCGACGAAGCGGCCCAGCGCACGACACGCGATGTCGACATTCTAGTTCGCCCCGACGACGTCCCGGCTTTGATTGAGGCCATGACATCGGCGGGCTTCCATCACCGCCAGACAGCTGGATTGGATATGTTCGTGGAACATCCGGAAGCATCAGCGCGAGATGCAGTCCACGTACTGTTATGCGGCCGAATTGAAAGAGATGGCGAGCCCAATCCGGACATCGAGCCGTTTGCACGAGCGAACAATTTTCAAACGGTTGCCTTTGAATCACTCGTGCGTATGAAACTGAATTCTTTTCGCCGCAAGGATCAAGTGCATCTGCTTGACATGATATCGTTGGAAATGATCGACGAAAGTTGGCTGCCACGCTTTTCGGAACGACTGCGCCTGCGGCTCGAAGAACTACTTAACGATCCCGACGGCTGAGGGCCGGAGCAGCTTTGCGGGAACAGAGTAGTATCGCGCACAATTTTTTGACGGCCCTCACCGAATTTATTTCGAATGTCGCAAGGTTAACGTGATCGACTCAGGCCAGTTTGGACCGCAGGTCGGGGATGATTTCGCGGGGGACGAAACGGGCGAGTTGTTCGTCGTCGGCCAAGGGCGCGATCTGCTTGATCAGCGTGCTGGAAACGTGGGCGAATTCGCCGTCGGCCATCAGGAAGACCGTTTCCAAATCATCGTTCAAGCGGCGATTGGCCATCGTCATGGTGAACTCGGCAGTAATATCGGTGAGCGGCCGAACACCGCGAATCATGACTTTGGCTCCGCAACTTTCCACAAACGTTACGGCTAACCCCTCGAACGTTTCGATGGTCACGTTGGCGAGGTGGCGAGTGCAACGGGTCACAAGTTCCAAACGTTCTTCCGGCTGAAACAGGCCCTGCTTTTCAATGTTGACACCGATTCCGACGACCAGATGATCTGTAATCCGGCTGCTGCGTTCGACGATATTCAAATGGCCCAGAGTAATCGGATCAAAGGAACCGGTGTAAACAGCTTTCTTCATGGCTAGGAATTTCTCCTGACCGATTCGACCAGCCGATCGATATCGTTTTCGTCATTGTAACCATGGGCGGCGGCTCGCAGGTGACCGCCTCGAAAACTGGTAACGACTCCGTCTTCCAACAGTTTATGTCGCAGCGATTGTGGATTCTGGCCGGGCACCTCAAACAATACGATTCCAGAACTGATTCCTTCACCTCGTGGCGAATGAACAATGGC
>JBGSXT010000295.1:0-6595 GCA_041751295.1 Mariniblastus sp. | reverse complement strand
GAAATCGACGCGGCAAATCCGGGAATTTTGTCGATTGCTGAAGATCTGCAAAACAATTCTTTTATTACCAGAACAACAGGCGCTGGGGGGGCCGGGTTCGATTCCCAATGGACTCCAGATTTTGTGCATCCGATTCGCAATGTGATCGTGCCACCGAGTGACGATGGACGCAACATGTTCGATGTCAAAAACGCGATCGAGCAGCGCTACAACGGCGACGCTTTTGAAAGGGTCGTGTACACCGAATCGCACGATGAAGTTGCCAACGGGCGTTCGCGAGTGCCAGAAGAGATTTTTCCCGGCAATGCTGACAGTTATTGGTCACAAAAGCGTTCAACACTGGGAGCCGCACTGGTGATGACGTCGCCCGGTATTCCGATGCTTTTTCAGGGACAGGAAATTTTGGAAGACGAATATTTCCAGGACACCGACCCGGTCGATTGGTCGCGGCTGGAGACGTTTGCCGGGATTCGATTGATGTACACCGATTTGATCCATTTGCGAAGGAACTGGTTCAACAACACTCGCGGTCTGCGCGGACAACATGTCAACGTCTTTCACGTCAATAATGGTGACAAGATGGTCGCGTTTCACCGCTGGGACAATGGCGGGCCGGGCGATGATGTGATTGTTGTCAGCAACTTTCGCAATCAATCGTGGGGAAAATATCGAATCGGATTTCCTCGCAGTGGCGTTTGGCGAGTCCGGTTCAACAGTGATTGGGAAGGATATAGTGAAGATTTTGACAACTATTATTCACCCGATGTCACGACACTTAACGAGCCGCGCGACGGTTTGAACTACAGTGGGATCATCGAAATCGGACCGTACACCACGTTGATACTGTCGCAGGATTAAATTTACTCGTCGGCGATTTTGACAATGACTCGCCCGGCGATTTGGCCAGCGAGTATTTGGGTGATCTTCGGTTCGAGCCCGGCCAAATCAACTTCATCCGCGATATCGTCCAGTCCAGCGATTGAATAATCGGTCGCCAAGCGTTGCCAGATGGATTGGCGATAATCCGGCGTGACACCGGCCGAGTCGATGCCCTGCAAGGTTACTCCTCGCAGAATGAAGGGATACACCGTCACATTCAGCTCGACCCCGCTTGTCAGCCCGCAGGCGGTTACGCATCCAGTCGGCTGGGTGGATCTGAGAATGGTGGCCAGAGTGTTGCCGCCAACGGTATCGATCGCGCCCGCCCAGCGGCCCTTCAGCAATGGCCGGTCAGAAGTATCGTTCAATGCTTCCCGACCCACGACCAGGCTCGCACCCAGCATTTTCAACCACTCGGTTTTATCCTGTTTGCCCGTTACCGCAACGACACTGAATCCGAGTCGAGAGAGCAACTTGACAGCGCAAACGCCGACGCCGCCGGTTGCCCCGGTGACAACGATTTCCCCCTTGTCTGGCGTCACTTCATGCTTCTGAAGTTGGTCGACGCTGTGGGCGGCAGTAAATCCGGCGGTTCCCAAAATCATCGCCTGTCGCGCCGACATCGATTCCGGTATCGCATAAACCCAGTCGGCAGGCACATCAATCCATTCGCTCCAGGCTCCGTTCACTTCGGTTCCAAACCGGGCGTGAAAAACCATCACACGGTCACTCGCCTTGAATGCCTCGGCACGGCTTTCGACAACCGTTCCCGCCGCATCGATGCCAGGAATGATCGGCAGCGATCTGGCAACGCCCGGATGACCGGAGGCACACAGAGCGTCTTTGTAATTCAGCGACGAGTACTGCACCCGGATTCGAACCGATCCCTGTTTTAATGCCCCCGGCTCAAACGTGCGAAATTCCCGCGTTGTTTGTTCCCCCTCCGCCTGTTTGGTAACCATCAGACATCGTGCGATTGTCGGTCCGGAAACTGTCGCCATCGTTTTTCTCTTGCCCAATGAATAAAACACATACCAATGTTCAGGTTGTTCCTGTTCGAAACGCCAGTTTTGATGATAGAATAAAAACTCAAAATGGAACAGGAAGTGGCCAACAGGAACCGGCCCTTAGGCGGCCTTGCGAAGATCGTCCGTCCCATTCATCGTATTCCGAATTCCGAAGTCATGAGAATTGACGAGACACGGCCACTTGAACTGGAAACCGTACTGTATCGTTGCTCCTGTGGCTACGATGTTCAAGTCGACAGAATTTCCGGTGGCCGATGTCACCAGTGTGGGCGGCCGGTGTCGGCCAAAGTGCTGGGCAATGCCTTGGCAGCGACCATGACGATCGCCAGCCCCAGTCAGGAATTGGAAGGCGTGCGGTCCGAGCCGACGGGCGAACAGGATCCAAGCGAGCTGATCGGCCGCTCCTATGGCCATTTCGAGATTATCAAACCGCTGGGACGTGGTGGCTCGGGTTTTGTCTACCAGGCACTGGACAAGTCGCTGCAGAGGTATGTGGCGGTCAAGATCCTCAAAAGTGGTCCGCCTGCGTCGAAGATTCTGGATGACGAATCGGAAGTCGGACTGTTGATGCAGGAAGCAGTAGCCCAGGCCCGAGTGGCCCATCCGAATATCGTGACGATTTATTATGTCGGCAAAGAACAGAACGAACCGTTCCTGGCAATGGAATTGATCGATGGCATTTCGCTGAGTGAACGCATCGAACAGGGTCATATTTCGTTTGGAGAAATTTCCAATGTGGCCGAACAGATTACGCGAGCGCTGACGTTTTCCTACGGCATGGATATCATCCACGGCGATATCAAACCGTCCAATATTCTGTTGCCAAAAACCGGTGGGGCCTTACTCTCCGATTTCGGCATGGCCCGCCGGGTTTCGGAAAAAAGCAAACTGGCCAAAGGTGGAACGCCAAATTATCTGGCACCGGAGTTGTTGAATGGCGCAAGTCCGTCCAAACAATCCGACATGTACGCCTTGGGGGTCACGTTGTACGAAATGACATTTGGGCGACTGCCCGTTGAGTTGACGGGCACCAGCGTGGTCGAATGGCAAAACGCCCACCAGAATCAGGCTATCGAGTTTCCAGCTTCGTGGCCCGAAAATCTGCCAGGGGACTGGCAACCATGTCTGAAAAAACTGCTCGCCAAGGAACCGGAGAATCGTTTTGAAAGTTACAGCGAATTGACGGCGGAGTTGCGACGACTGAGTCCACGTAGCGATGTATTGGCTCAGCCGCTCCCCAGGATCATTGCCACACTGATCGATTGGCTGATTGTGATTTTGCTGATGCTGCCGCTGCGCCTGGCGATCGATACAGATCTGGTTGAATCGAGTTTCTGGTGGCGTGTGTTGATTACCTTCATGGATTTCATCCCGATTGTCAGTTACACGGTGCTGATTTTTTTCTGGCGGCAATCTGTGGGACGGCATTTGATGCAGTTGCGGGTGATCAATCGGTTCGGCATGATACCCACCGGACGGAAAATGGTCATGCGCAGCGTGCTGAGAATGATCATCCCCTGGATTATGGCGACGATGATGATGTTCCTGTTCGTCGAAGACGCTTGGCGCGAACTTGTGCCCGTCGGTTTTGCGGTGGGAGTGCTGGCTTTTGTGCTGGCCGATACCGGAGCATTGCTGTTTTCGTCTAACCGAAAAAGCCTGCATGATCTGATATTTGAAACTCAAGTCGTGATCGATTCATAAAGGGCGGACAATGGCAGAAACAATTCGGTTGGACAGCATTCCGGGCAGAGAAATCGTGCCCGGTTACTCGGCGCAGTTTATTCATTCGCAAACCATGACCGTCGCCTACTGGGACATCAAGGCAGGCTCGAGATTGCCGGTTCATTCCCATATCCACGAACAGGTCGTCAATATGCTGGCGGGAGAATTCGAACTGACCGTCGACGGTAATCCGTTGCGATTGGTCGCCGGTGATGTCGTGGTTTTAAAGTCACAGGTGAAACATGCTGGCTATGCGATCACCGATTGTCGTATCCTGGATGTCTTCCAGCCGGTTCGCGAAGATTATCTGTAGTTGGAAAGACTGAAATTCGAATGCCAAATTGGCAAATTCGAATTTCTGTAACTTTTCAGCCGACTGAAGCAATTCGAGTTTTTGGCGAGCGTTGCAGGTCCACGCTGCCGGAAGGGACTTGCGCGGTTTTAGTTGAACCGACTGTTTCAAAAAAGTTGTTGGCCTGTATACGTTCCTCCGTTGCCCCGCTCGGCAAGCGGGACGTACGTCCTTCGGCTGAACCGATACGAATTTTCCCGGATCCAACGGGCAACTGCTATCACTTCTTGCTGGCAGTCAGCTGGATCGTTTTTCAATAAACCGTTTTTTCGTGAGATTCGATTAATCTTGCCCAACCCTCAAAGTCGATGTTTTCCAACAAGGAGTCTATCTCAAAACATTTTGGAATTGGAATCCATGTTGTCTAAATTTCTTGCCCACACAGCTGTCGGATGCTTATTTCTGGCCACCACGGCCAACTATTTGCCTGGACAGCAGCCACAATCGCCCAGCCAACAATTTGAACCGGTGCGCCAAGTTCCTCCATCGGTACATGTGCCCCAGGGAGCGGTGCGAAATTTGAGGGCTCCGAACATGAATTCGTACGCTTCCAGTCCAGCGACGAATTCCGGCAATGCGACGACGATCAACTTTTCGGACTCACCGGGCGCAGCATTGAGTCAGGCCGAACTGCCCGTAAACGGTGATCTCCAATCGATCGACCAGCAAGTCCTAAAAGGCGAATCCCCAGCTTCCGGACGAAATCGGATGCAGGAAATTCCGGCTGTTTTGCAAAGTGCGAATGGCAATTGGTCGCGAAATTCGCCTCTCGAAAACTTCGAACAAAACCCACAAACGGCGCAGTCGCTTCGTCCGCCGATGTCAGTCAATTCGAATCAGACAGAAAACCGGATCGTTGTCGATAGTCAAGCGTTCGCCAACGATGGCCGTGACGTAGAAAATCAGTTGAACGAACTGCGTCAATTGCAGACTGTCCAGCAGGTCGCCTACTTGCAACATGCTGAACAGGGTTCGCCAGCCGCAATTCCATCCGCACAATCAGCAGCTGCCGACGAAAACGCATTTGCACCGCAACAATTGGAACAACGGAATGGACTGGGAACGGGAACAAGAGACTCCGGAATTAACGCTGTCCGCCAGGTCTCTGTCGAGTCCGAAACGGTGTCGGGTGCAACCGTGAGTTTGGCAACTCCGGGGATTCAGGTATTGGCGTTCGGACCCGGTTCGATTGGCATCAACAAGGTTGCGACCTACAAGGTAACGGTTACCAATGATAGCGATTTGGGAGCGGAGACGATCAGGATCGGGATCGACATTCCAGAGTCTATCGAACTGCAAAACATCAATGTCACGACGGGGCACCATGAGATAACCAATGGTGTTGACCAACACCGGTTGGTCTGGACGGTGGATCAGCTCGCGGCCAGGTCGACGCAGACGATCGCCATCAACGCAATTCCACGGACTGCGGAACCGTTTGAGATGGGCGTCGAATGGTCATTTGCTCCACAGGTCGGAACCACGCATGTTCAAGTCACGCAACCTCGGCTGGAGATGAAGATTTCCGGTCCGACAGAACTGCTGTTTGGCGAGAAAGCGATCTACGATGTTACGATTTCCAATCCGGGCACCGGTCAGGCCGAGCAAGTTTCGGTTGCACTGCCGGAAGCGCTGGGAGGCGAACGGACCATGATCGGCGATATTCCGGCTGGTGGTGAAAGACGTTTCAATGTTGAATTGCTGGCGCGCACCGCCGGCGAATTGCTGCTGGCAGCGACGGCTTTTGGAGATGGAGATATCAAGGCGACTGCCAATCATGACATTCTCGTGCGGCGGGCTAACCTGAACATCAGCATGGCAGGTCCGACACTGAAGTACGCCGGCAGCCAGAGTCGATACACCGTTACGATTGCCAACGATGGCGATGCCACCGCTGCCGAAGTCATGGCGGTCATGGCATTGCCCACCGGCGTTCGATATTTGAATGGAGTCAATGACGCGCAGACCAGTGACGGCGGGTTGAAATGGAATGTGGGGACAATCACCGCTGGAGACCGAAAGACATTTGATCTGAATTGTCAACTCGATGCCGCCGGCAGCCTGTTGTTCCAGGCAGGTGCCCGCGGATCAGGCGACCTGGCAGCGACCTGTGAATGCCAAACGCAAGTCGATACGATCGCCGACCTCGTGTTGAGCGTTGAGGATCCGCAAGGCCCACTGCCGACGGGTGAAAACGTTTCCTACAAATTGCACGTCAAAAATCGTGGCACGCGCACTGCCAATGGTGTCGTTGTCGTGATGCAGTTTTCCGAAGGCATTGAACCCACCAAAGCAGACGGGTTCAAGAACAAAATCGCGACCGGCCAGGTCGTTTTCGAACCCATCAGCCGAATCGAACCGGGACAGGAAATTGTGTTGAACGTTCAAGCCAGCGCAATCAAGAGCGGAAACCATGTGTTCCGCGCTCAATTGACTTGCGACGAAAACGACTCGCGCGAAATTTCCGAGGGAACCACGCGATTCTTTGGCGACGATAATGGTTTGGAAGGGGTGCAAATCACGGTCCCTGCCGATGTCAACACGGCTGATGCCAGCGAAGAGCTCAAGCCGGAAACACCTGACTGCACCTAGTCGTGAGCAGCGTGCGCGA
>JBGSXT010000294.1:0-2464 GCA_041751295.1 Mariniblastus sp. | reverse complement strand
GATTTTGGTTCCTTCGGGTTTGCAATCTCGTCGGTTACTATCAGAGTATAATTTTCCGTTCTGGAAATATTTGGATCAGGTAAATCGCTGCCCGGCGAGATTCGATTGTCTGACGCAGTAGCAAAAATGATGGCTTTGTCGCCTGGTTCCAGACTCAAATCGGATGGCGTCAGCTGCAATCCGGCAATAACCCGCCCCCCTTCACTTTGGCCATCGACTTCAAGTTCAAGATTTCGATCCAAAATCCGGGTTCCCAGATGATCAATATGCAAATCGATAGAGCTGATTTCGTAATCCAGGTCGGAAGCCCAAACTTCAACTGGAAACGGCTGGTTGACTGGAATGGCAATTTCTTTTTGTGCGGGTTCCACGATCTCGACATCGGGAGCCAAATCGGCGATAACCCGAATGGCATAAACATTGGCCTGGTCGTTTTGGAAATCGTTGGTACTGCGAAACTTCATTTTGTAGTGGGTGAACAGCGGTCGATTTCGATTGGAATTCAGTGCCGCCACAAACTGGCCACTAGCCTGCCTCCCATCCGATTTCATGGGGATCGCGCGCAATTCCCTGTATTCGCCACTTTCAGCGGATTCATCATCGGCGATCAGCGGAACGATGTAGGCAACATCAATCGGCAGATTCGCGATTGCGTTGATTTCAATCTTTGATCCTTCAACAGCCTGAATTTCTCCATAACCCGCAATCGTTCGCGCAGGCAAATGAGTGTATTTGGGCGGCGTAATTGCAATCGAGTTAATGGAGATGGACGGATTGGGTCGTACATCGATCGCATAAGTGGGCGAAACGCCATCGCGGGCAGCAATGTAGTAGTTCAACGGCTGTTGAATTCCGGTTGGCCCGGTCTCGAGAATCGCGGAATAGATTCCGTTCGCACCAGAATATTGCATTGGCATGACCGCTTCGACAATTTGTGCGTCCTGCGCAGAGTAGACGATGTTCACATCGTCTACATCATGGGTTCCAGTGACCTGCGCCGTGATTTCGAGTCGATCGCCAAAAAAGACCGCCGTGTCGCCCGGCGTGACGCTTTGAATCATGACCGCCGCTGGTGGCGCAATTCTGGCCCCGGGTGCCAACACCCGCATCACGGTCGGCAGCGGACTTTTGGGTGAAAATATCAGATAGCCGATTGAGAGTGCGACCAGACCGACCAGCACGAATCCAAATCGGATCAGATTCGATTTATCGACTGCCGAATCGATTGAAACCTGGGACAAGTCCGTAGCGGCCCGTTTCGAAACTTCATTCAGGATGGCGCGGTGAACCGGACGTTGATCTCGTTTCAGTTCAAGGTAATTCAACAGGCTGTTTTTGAATCCTGGCCGGGCCTCCTCAATCATTTTTGCAGCATACTGCGGATTGATTTTTCCTACCATGAGCGGCCAAACCGTCAACCAGAAGATCGCGCCGATCCCGCCGGCAAACAGCGTCAAGGCAACCGCACGGGCAAACGGGGTCAATGGCCACAACCAGGCGTCAATGATGGCCGCGAAAATGAAAAACGCGAGCGCGAAAGAAATCACCGCAATGATACCAGTGACGAAATCCGACAATCGGACCTGCTGGGAAGTTCGCTTCAGCTGTTGGCCGACATAGCGGTCGATTTTTGAGCCAACCAAGTCGTCCGTCGTCACGGGGGATTTAATCTGAGTTGCCATGTTTTCTGCAATATCCGGATCGAAGCGGCACATCCTGCCTTGATGTCACTTGCTGATGTACCTACCAATTATAGACGAATTGGCGACCGAAAAAGTTTCAATGGCGGCATTTCATCGGTCGGATCGCCAGGACTGCCCCGACGTTCGACAGAATTCGGACAACCACTGTTAAATCCTGATGGGCAATTGCCAATCCATTCCCGAAGTAACGGTTAGTGGTCGATTTGCTCGTGATAGAGTTCCTTTAATTTCCTGATCCGATGTTCGGGAAACTCATTGTCAATCCGGTCTTTTTGATCGGTTGGCAGTGTGTCGTAAAACTCTTGGAGCGTTTTGGGGGTTACCGGGTTGAAACGGGCGTCGAAGACCTCCAACATCCAGCTGACCAGCAACTGGGCTTCGCTCTTGCCCTGATTGCCTTGCCAATTGATCACCCATTCGATGAGTGTCTTGGCTTCTTCGGACAGCAGAATGCGTAATCTCTGGACATCGGCGTGTGTAATGATTTCATCGATGCGTTCAGGAAACTGTTCGTTGATGATTTGCAATTGGCGACCGGCAGCGTAAATCCGCTGTTGTTCGTCGCTGAACTTTTTTGAGCGGGCATCCAGCGAGATAATTATATTTTCCTCCAAAGTGATTGCATCTCGTATTTGCCGGGCTTTTGACGGGTTTTGGATCAGGTCCAGGAAACCCAGGTAAACGTGGATCACATCTTCGGGGGGCAATTCGGTCGGGCCAGTCTTGCCGAAATTCCTGTAAAACTGTTCCTCGGTAATCTC
>JBGSXT010000293.1:0-1631 GCA_041751295.1 Mariniblastus sp. | reverse complement strand
CAGCTTCGGAACTGACGTGAGCGGTTGTTGTGGTTGCCATGATGTGGTCCCATGATTTTCCGCCGAGCACTTTCGATACGACGCTCGCAACAATGGCTGCTGCAAAACTGAGCAACGCCCCCATCTTGACCGGGTCGAGATTCGTATCGGTGGCCTTGAAGGCGGCGGTCGCGACAAACAACGCGACTGTGAATCCGATTCCGGCGACACAGCCAAGAGTAATCACGTCACGATAATCCATGCCGTCTGGCATGGTCAGCCGAAAGACTTTGTCTCCAATCCAGGTACATAAAGTGATCCCTAATGGTTTGCCCACAATCAGAGCAATCACGACCAGCCAGGTCCCCGTTCCGACGCTGGTAAAAGCGACGCCGGCATTGCACAGTCCAAACAGTCCGAGAATGATTTCGACCGGATTTTTCCACCAATGTTCGAATTCGTTCAGTGTATCGTGACGATTCCATTCCTCGCGAGCAAACATTCCCAAATCGCTTTTCGCGTGCGGAAAGAAAGGAATAATGGGAACCAGGCAAAGCGCAGGATGGATGTGCGACCAGAAAAATCCAAACCAGCTGAGCGTGCCGGGAATCAATAAATACCACCAGAAGCTATGGATTCTGAGCTTGGACATCACCCAGGCGATCGCCATGCCAGCGACACTGAGCAACAGCCAGATCAATTCCGGTTGCTCCTGGGGGTAGGCCACCGCGATGATGACCAAGCCTGCCGCGTCGTCCGCGATCGCCAATAGCAACAGGAAGGCAATTGCCGGATGGCCATTACCGAAGATCAGCCGTCCGACCAGGTAACTGAAGGCAATGTCCGTCGCGCAGGGCACGGCCCAACCTCGGCCCAACGATGCCCACTGGCCCAGCATCACTGCACCAGCGATGAATAGCAGCGCCGGACCCACCACTCCGCCAAGAGTCGCCAACAGGGGCAGGGCCGCTTTCCGCGGATTCGACAGCGCTCCGCCAGGCAACAAAGATTCCCAAACTTCTTTCGTCGCGATCGCAAAGAAAAACGCCATCAGGATATCGTTGATGATAAAGTACCAGTTGATCGCATGGCCACCACCTCCATGATCGTCGCCAGCACCAGCGGCAGTTCCCGATTCGGCAGCGTGTTCCTGGTCAGGATATTCCGTATCGGTTTTCGCTTTCGCCGCAGCGGGTTCCGGGCGGTGATCCGGAGTTGAATCGCCCGCGTGCGGGTCATGTGTATGCGGTTCTTTCGGACCTGATGCTTCAAATTCATCGCGTATTTCCGCAGAGTCCTCTTCGGATGGAGGCGAAAACATGCGTGACAGCTCGAATTGTCTGAAGAAATACCGATGCGTCTTCAAACCGTTTTCACCTGAATTGGCCCACACCAATGCAACAACGGTTCCCAGAATCAGGAACGCACTATTCTCAAACAGGAATCGAATCGGTCGTTCATCGCGGGTGATCAGCGGGCTGGAAGAATGATTGGCCATAGGAGTGTCGGTGGATCGGCTGAGATAGAGGTTTCAGGTTGTGAAATTCAAAGTCGATGATTGGAACAAATCTCTGGACTTCCCACAATTCCACCTTTCCGGCTACTCATCATCCGATTTTTCGACAGTTTTGATCTTCAATTTCGATTCGTCC
>JBGSXT010000292.1:0-3335 GCA_041751295.1 Mariniblastus sp. | reverse complement strand
ACCGGTCGACATCGCCATAGCAGATCTCCTGAAAATGTGATTTGACTCGTTCGGTCGTCAAGCGGTTCTTCAGAAAATCGTAAATTTCCTGATTGAAGGCCACGACACCAACATTGCTGCCGTCCCCTTTATCTCCCGACCGGGCGTAGGCCAGTTTGGATAATGCTACTTTCATTGCGGTCTTCTTTCCATGGAAACTGTTGGAGCCCTGAATAATACTAATACGAAAAAACAGCCTGGTTAATAAGAGCCTGCCTATTGCCGACACTATTGCCGAAACAGGATCGTCCACTTATTAGCTCAACGAAGCGTATCAAGCTGATCAGCAAATTTTCGGGCGGACGCATTCAACGGCAGTTCATCGAGTTCCTGGCGGGTTTTCCATTGAAACTGACTTCCGCGATGCAACCGACCGGAAACCGTTTTCGCTTGAAAGCATTCTAGCGTAATGCGATATCGGGTAACCGCGTGTTTAATAGTGATGTTCAAATTTTCAATTCGGGTTGTCAATCCGGTTGACCGTTGCACTGCCTGTTGAAGATAGTGACGCACCGCAACGCGATGCAAATCGAAGCGGGGAAAATCCCAGAGGCCCGCCCAGCGTTGCGTATTCGTACATTGACGTAAAAGAATGCTGTTGCGACGGCGAATCACGACTATCGCTTCGCGCAGTTCAACAAATTGGGTCCGTTTCGCCCGAAATGGAATCACGTTTTGCAGCCCCAAACTGAACGCCGAACAATATTTCGAAATGGGGCAATGATCGCAAACGGGATTCTGAGGTTTGCAGACTTCCCGGCCAAAGTCCATCAACGCTTGGTTGAAATCCCCGATGCGTTTGGACGGCAACAACGATTCGGAGAACTGCCAAAGCTGTTTTTGAGCGGTTGATGCGGACGTGTCATCCTGCAGGCCAATCAATCGTGAGAACAGTCGAATCGTGTTTCCTTCGAGAATCGGATGCCTCTGTTCCAGGGAAATGGAGAGTATCGCGGCAGCGGTGTATTTTCCGATTCCCGGCAATGTCAGCAGACTGTCAATTTGAGTCGGAAATCGGCCACCATTTGTTGCCACGATCCATTGGGCAGCTTCGTGCATTTGTCGCGCCCGACGGTAATAGCCAAGCCCTTCCCAGCATTTCAGGACTTTGGCGATAGGGGCCACCGCCAGACGCTGGACGGACGGGAATTCCAGGATGAATCGCTGGTAGTATTCAATGACCGTTGCCATTTGAGTCTGTTGCAGCATGATCTCGCTGACCCAGACCTGGTAGGGAGTCCTGTCCACGAGCCACGGCAGGTCTCTGGTCCTGGAATCGAACCAATTCAGCAATCGGTTCTGGAGGGCACGCCTGTGTTTCAACACCGCCACTGCAGACGATATCGGTTGGACGGTGGGCATCGGATTGCAATCAATTGACAACGAAATTGACCAGTCGATCCGGAACGGCGATCACTTTGCGAACCTGTTTGCCCTTCAATAATTCGATCACCTTTTCATTGGCCATTGCTGCTTCGATCAGCGCCGACTGCCCAAGCCCTCTTGCGACCATGATTTTCGCTTTCAGCTTTCCGTTGATTTGCACTGGAATTTCCACCAACGAATCGATCGTCAGCGACTCATCATATTTTGGCCACGGACCATAGGCTAACGATTCATGGTGTCCAAGTCGTTGCCAGAGTTCTTCCGCCAGATGCGGTGCAAACGGTGCCAAGATGATCAAAAACGGTTCCATGATCGATCTGGGCCGCCGACTCTGCTTGGTAAAGAAATTGACGAACTCCATCATGCGGGCGATGGCCGTGTTGAAACTGAGCGTTTGAATGTCGTTTTCCACTGCCTTGATCGTCTTATGGAGCACGCGCAGCTGTTCGTCGTCGGGATGGTCATCCGTGATTGCTGGACTGAGCGTCATTTCTTCTGCGCGATCGTCGATGATCATTCGCCAAACGCGATCGAGGAAATTCCGGACACCATTGACACCGGCCATGCTCCATGGCTTGGCCTGTTCCAGCGGACCCATGAACATCTCATACAACCGCAGCGAATCCGCACCGTAGTCGGCAACAATTTCGTCGGGGTTGATCACGTTGCCACGGCTCTTGGACATTTTGTACGCCCGGCTGTCGATCGCGATGGACGGATCGGATTTCAGAACGAATTGATCACCCACCTTGTCCACCTGATCGGTTTCGAGTCGGACGACGTGTAATTGATTGCCAGTCGTTTTGCAAACCGGCCTGTGCTGTTCATCAAACGCGACTTGCTGGCAACTGGTCCACTGCTCTTCCGTATCCCGATAGCCGGTGAATTCCATCTCTCCAAGAATCATTCCCTGATTGACCAGCCGATTGAAGGGCTCAATCGTTGTCAGATGACCTCGATCGTACAGCACTTTGTGCCAGAACCTGGCATACAGCAGATGCAGAACGGCATGTTCTGCGCCGCCGATATACAGATCGACCGGCATCCACTGTTTTTCCAGTTCCGGGTCGATGAAACAGGCGCTGTTTTTTGGATCGATAAACCGCAGATAATACCAACACGATCCGGCCCATTGCGGCATCGTATTTGTCTCGCGTTTGTAACGAATCGAATCGATTACCGGATACAGCCAATCGTCATCCGCTTTTTCCAACGGGGGTTCAGGACGTCCATGCGGTTTGAAGTCCTCTAAATGGGGCAAATCGACGGGCAGTGATTCCTGTTTCACGGCGCGCACGATTCCCGTCGGTATCCCATCGTCGTCCAACTCATGCAGCAACGGAAATGGTTCCCCCCAGAATCTTTGGCGACTGAACAGCCAATCGCGCAGTTTGTAATTCACAGCCTGTTTTCCAACACCAGCCACTGTCAGATCGTCAACCACATTCTGTTTGAAAATGCTGGTCGGCTGCCCATCGTACTTGCCCGAGTTGACAGCTGTGCCGTGACCGGAAAAACACAATTTGCCAGCTCGTATTCTGTCATGATCAACGTCTGCGTTGGCGGGCGGGGCAACAACCGTAACCACACTCAGTTCGAACTCGCGGGCAAATTCGAAATCGCGGCTATCGTGAGCGGGGACTGC
This sequence comes from Mariniblastus sp., assembly GCA_041751295.1. GTDB lineage: Bacteria > Planctomycetota > Planctomycetia > Pirellulales > Pirellulaceae > Mariniblastus. Next base: position 265 of record JBGSXT010000292.1, on the reverse strand, counting down.
CATGATTGCGCCGGTACCGTAATTGATCAGCACATAATCAGCGATCCAGATCGGAATCGGTGTGTCATTCACCGGATTGATCGCATAGCTTCCGGAAAAAACACCGGTCTTGGTTCGCTTGTCGTCCTGACGATCGCGATCACTTCTGCCCGCGGCCGCTTCGCAATAGTCATGAACGAACTTTTCCTGATCTGCCGTCGTCAATTGTTGAACGTGCGGATGCTCGGGAGCAATCACCATATAAGTCGCACCGAACAGCGTATCC
>JBGSXT010000291.1:0-6140 GCA_041751295.1 Mariniblastus sp. | reverse complement strand
TTCCGTGCGGACCAGCTTCCGCCCTTCATTAACTGTCACTGCAACGCAGTGACCATTGCCTAGAATGGCCTCTCATGAAAATTAGCGTTTTTGGACTTGGTTACGTTGGAACCGTATCGGCAGCCTGCCTCGCACGGGATGGGCATGACGTGATCGGCGTCGACATCAACAAGCAAAAAGTAGCAGCAATCAACAACGGCAATGCGACCGTCGGTGAACCGGGACTTTCCGAGTTGATGAACCGGGTACATCGCGAAGGTCGTTTGCGGGCCGTCGTCGACAGCACGACCGCCGTTCACGACAGCGACATCAGCCTGGTCTGCGTCGGAACTCCCAGCAACGATAACGGCAGCCTGAAACTTACGTATATCGAGAACGTATGCCGTGAAATCGGCAATACAATTGCTGAGAAAAACGCCTACCATGTTGTTGTCATTCGCAGTACGGTTCTGCCGAACACGGTTCAGAGTTGCGTGGTACCGGTTTTGGAAGAGTCGTCCGGAAAACGTGCCGGAGCCGATTTTGGCGTTTGTATGAACCCCGAATTTCTACGTGAGGGGAGCGCAATCGCCGACTATGACAAACCGAGCCTGATCGTGATTGGCGAACTTGATTCCCGTAGTGGTGATTTGGTCGAGGCAATGTATGCACAGGTCGATGCGCCATCAATCCGCACGTCGATCCAAACATCGGAAATGGTCAAGTACGCCAACAATGCCTTTCATGCCTTGAAAATTGTCTTTGCCAATGAGATCGGAAACATCTGCAAAGCGCACGGCGTCGATGGACAGGATGTGATGGAAATATTCTGTCAGGATAGCCGACTGAATATCTCCGATGCCTATTTGAAACCGGGCTTTGCGTTCGGTGGCTCGTGCCTGCCGAAAGACCTGCGTGCCCTGATGTATGACGCCAAGGTGAACGACATTGAATGCCCTGTGCTAGGCGAAATCCTGAACAGCAATCAGAAACAGATTCAGGCCAGCATCGACCTGATTGAAAGAACTGGTTGTAAAAACATTGGCGTGCTGGGGTTGAGTTTCAAGGCGCTGACAGATGATGTACGCGAAAGTCCCGTGATTCCGATCATCGAAACTCTGCTTGGGCGTGGATTCTCAATTACTGTCTTTGATGAAAATGTCGTTCCTGATCAGTTGATCGGATCGAATCGGGCGTTCCTTGATCGTGAACTACCCCACATTGCGAATTTAATGAGAAGAACGATTCAGGAAGTCGTTGACGTTTCAGAAGTTCTGGTGGTAACCAACGGCAGTTCCGCATTTCACGAAATTGCTGATGAAGCGCGAGAAGACCAGATCATCATCGATTTCGTTGGCACCAGCAAACAATCCAGTCAAGATCGCAACGGCAACTATCGGGGCATTTGCTGGTAGTGTCCAGCGGTCGCGGCAAGTCCCAACAACAAACCATGGAAACGATGAAACCAGCCCGAAAACCGAATCAGAGCTGCCGGGTCCTGATGTTGCTGGAGAACAATCCCTATCCCGCCGATCCTCGCGTCCGCCAGGAGGCCAAATCGTTGGTTCAGGCCGGCTTTGAAGTCAGCGTGATTTCCCCCGGCAAACGATCACTGCCTCGGTATGAGTATGTCGACGGCGTTCACGTCCACCGCTTTCTGGCCCCCCCGCCCGGTGCCGGATTGTTGGGATATCTGTGGGAATATGGTTGGTCGATGTTCTCCAGTTTCTATTTAACAATCTGGTTGTTTTTTTACCGGGGATTTGATGTCATACACGCGCATAATCCACCTGATCTTTTCGTTTTGATCGCGATCTGTTTTCGCATTTTTGGCACGAAATTCGTGTTTGATCATCACGATCTATCACCAGAAATGTACCACGCGCGTTTTCGCAACGGTGGCCAGCGGATCGTATTCAAGGCGCTGGTCTTATTCGAAAGACTGTCCTGCCGGTTTGCGCATCAGATCATTTCGACCAACGAGTCGTACCGGAAGGTCGCAATTCAGCGATCCAATGTTCCAAAAGAAAAAATAACGATTGTGCGCAACGGGCCCGATTTGAATCGAGTCAAACCGGTTGCGATTGACCCTGAACTTCGCAAAAAAGCCTCGACGATACTTGGATTTGTCGGAGTCATGGGGCAACAGGATGGCGTCGACTATTTTTTGCGATCGTTGGACTTCTTGATCCGCGAGGTTGGTCAGACCGACGTGTTCGCAGTGGTCATGGGGACGGGAGACGCCGTTCCCGAATTGAAGAAACTGACCGCCACGCTGGGACTGGAAGATTTCGTCTGGTTTACGGGACGGGTTTCCGACGAAGACATGTTGCGGTACCTGTCAACGGCCGACATCTGTGTCGACCCCGACCCCTATGATCCGTTTAATGATCGCTCGACGATGATCAAGATGTTGGAATACATGGCGATGGCGAAGCCGATTGTGGCTTTTGATCTGACTGAGCATCGCGCATCGGCCGAGGACGCTGCACTTTATTCCCGGCACAATGACGAGCAGGATTTTGCTCGAAACATTGCGATCCTGATCGCCAACCCGGAACTTCGCGAAAAGATGGGTGCCTGCGGTCGTCTGAGGATGGAAGAACAGCTTGCCTGGCCTCATCAGGAAAAAAATCTGTTGCAGGTGTATGCAAACCTCGGTTTTGTCGCTGAATGCCGATCAGACTCCAATCAGTCAATCGAACAGTCTGAAACTGAGGCATGTTCCGTTCTAACGCGAGTGAGATAACATGCTGCATTCACTTCAATCGATTGACTGGTTGACCGTAGACGAATGGCAAGAATTCGTCGAGGGACAGACGGCTAGTTCGGTTTTTCATCATCGAAAATGGCTGGAACTGCTCCACCGGCAATACGGTTTCAAAATCAAAATCCCATCGATTGTCAGCAATGAAAAAATTCGGGTCGCGATTCCGTTGCTTCAAACCCTCAGTCTGCGCGGCAGGAAGAAACTGATTTCACTGCCGTTCTCGGACTATGTGCCCGTGCTGGCGAACGAATCCCACGTTGCGTCAATTTTGTGCCATGCCATTCTCAATGAATTGCGCGGCCAGTTTAACGCTATTATCATTCGCGGCGGTGAACCCATTGCCGGCTTTGAAACCAGCAGCCGCGATGTACGGCATGAATTACGGACGGATGTTCCCTGGGATCAAATCGAAGCATCGTTTGCCAGTCCGATCAGGCGCAACATCCTTAAGGCAGAGCGGCAAAAACTGGTTTTCGAAAAACGGACTGACGCGACAGCGATCGACATTTTCTACCGGCTGCATGTGTTAACGAGAAAGAAACTGGGAGTTCCTGTTCAGGCAAAAACGTATTTCCGGAAGCTGCACCATGAATTGATCAGCAATGGATTGGGGTCAATCGGAGTGGTCACTAAAGAAAATAGGCCGATTGCCGCTGTCGTGTTGTTGGGGTTCAATGAGCGATTGACATACAAGTATGCCGCTTCGGATCCCAGTGCGCTGGAATGCCGTCCCAACGACTGGCTGGTATACAATTCGATTCGAATGGCCGCGGAAGAAGGATTTCGCGTTTTAGATTTTGGAATCACTGACAAGCGGCAGGAAGGCCTGCGTCGCTTTAAGAGCAAATGGGGCGCATCGGAATACGATTTGTTTTACAGCCACGTTGTCGGCAAGCCCGACCGAAATTGTGATCGATCTCGCGCGGCTCGTATTGCCTCAGCAGTTATCAAGCGCAGCCCCACCGCCGTATGTCGGGTTCTGGGAAAAGCACTTTATCGGTATAGCCAGTAATCATGTTACCGGATATCAAGCTCCAGTTTATCTTCGACAATCGCGAGGCCCAGGAATTCGCGGCCAGATCGGTTCGAAACGACGCTTGCAATTTCAGACTCAGCCGGACGTATCAGTTTTACTACCGGTTTTTACGGCCGTTCATGCCGATCGCCGTCCGGCAGTTGCTGCAGCGCAATCGTCGAGTCAATACCAGTGGTCGCTGGTATTTTCCTGACGATTTTATGCAATCCATCGGCGTTTGTTTGAATTTGGCCAATCAGGAACTGACAACGATTCATCCCTGGCCGCATGGATCTGATTTCGCATTTGTGCTGACGCATGACGTGGAAACTTCGAAAGGTATGAAGCACATCGGCCGGATCGCCGATTACGAAGAGAGCCTCGGGCTTCGTTCGAGCTGGAATCTGGTTCCTTACAAGTACAAAATCGACATGGGACTTGTGAACGACCTGCAGGCTCGTGGGTTCGAAATCGGAATCCACGGCTACAACCATGACGGTCAGATGTATTCTTCAAAACAGGAATTTGATCGCCGCGCCGAGAGAATCAATAATGCGCTCGCCAAGTACAGTGCCGTTGGGTTTCGGTCTCCGATGGTACATCGGAATCTAATTTGGCTGCAGTCGCTCAACATTGACTACGATTGTTCCTGTTTTGATATCGATCCTTTTCAACCGGCTCCCGGCGGCGTCGGCAGTATTTGGCCGTTCTTTGCTGGTCATTTTGTGGAACTGCCCTACACGTTGCCACAGGACCATACGTTGTTCATCGGACTGCGAGAAAGGGACGATTTGATTTGGAGACACAAACTCGATTACCTGATCGGTCAACAAGGTATGGCTTTGATGCTGACACATCCCGATTATTTGACTGGACGTCGCGAATCCGAAATCTATTTCCGCTTTCTGGAACACGTTAGCGACATCGGCAATTACTGGCATGCAACGCCGACGGAGGTCGCTCGATGGTGGCGCGAACGAGACGATGGACTGCTGTCTGGTTTTGATGGAGATTGCAGTTCTAGTATTGGTGCGCGCGTCAGCAATCGTGCCGTGATTTCAAGCCTTAAACTCAGCGACAACGGCTTTCGATTTATCTGCCGTTAGGATTCCAGCCGCTTTGTCAGGCCAGCGACCGGAATCAACGCACAGGCAGGGACGCCATCGTCTAAACCGTGGCGTTGCTCAGGCAGATGGAAATCCGACCTGTGATAGCTCGCCAGTCGCCAGTCGCCAGTCGCCAGTCGCTTGAATCGGTAAATGGCTGGCATCGCGTGACTCCGTTCGATCAAGAACGCGACTGTTGGCTGGCGTCCGATTCGTTGATTGTGCGCTGCCCGAGTTTTTCGCCGATCAAGCGGGCCATCTTGTTGACGCCACCAAATTTCTCTTTAGTCAATTCGGTATCCAGAATTCGGATGTCCCAATGCTTTTCAATAAACGACACCAATTCGACGACCGCGAATGAATCCAGGATGCCGAGATCGTACAAGGATTTGTCCAGCGGCAGTGGCCGGGCGTCATCGGCTAACGGATTTGAGTCGTAAATGAATTGCAACAGTTCTTCTACAATTTTGTCGTGGTGCATTGGACTTCTCCCATTCGAATGCGGGTTTTAAAAAATAGGCTTTCCAGCCGTTTCTCGGCAATTTCTTTCAAGTCTGTTTTGACAAATTGGTGGTGCAAAATTTGTGTTGAAAGCATCTGGATCAACGCCATGTTGTCTCTGGTTCCCAATCGGGACAGGTCCGAGGCCGCAATTTTTTTGAAGAGTGCGGCCACCAATGACTCTTTGAAAAATCCGGCGTCACGAATCGCGTCGGCGTTCATGTATTGGTCGATCAACGGTGATTGCGTTCCATTCAATCGGCAAAACGCGCGAATCTCGGGAGCCTGATAAGCGAACTTGGGACGATGGCAAATCTCCCGAGGCAACATGTCACGGAATGCTTCTCGAAAGACCCATTTATCCTTCAATCCAGGAATCATGAATTTCCGGGGGAGCGAATTGGCCAACGCGACAAATTCGTGATCAAGAAACGGGTAGCGTCCTTCGATCGAGTTGCCCATGGTCATTCGATCCCCCTGGGATGCCAACAAATAACCACGCAACAGGGTCGTCAGCTCGAGGTATTGCGCGCGATCAATTTCTCCGGCGCTGAAGAAGTCAGCGGGGAGCGTCGCCTGCAGATCCGCCGTGCAATCGTAATCCTGTAAAACATCATTCAAGTGTGGCGAAAAGTAGACCTTGTTGGCGGCATTGTTCGTCCAACGCAGCAGATGGGAGTAAAAAGGTGATTCCAACATGAGGGACGATTTGAACGACTGGATCGCAATGTTGGCGTATCGCGGATTGGAAAACTGCGGCAGATAGGCG
>JBGSXT010000290.1:0-2913 GCA_041751295.1 Mariniblastus sp. | reverse complement strand
AGGCAGCCGAGGTACTCCTTGGCGGACCAACTTGAATCTGCTCCTCACGTTTGTATTGTCGGGGCTGTGGCATGGGGCTGCCTGGCGATTCATTTTTTGGGGTGCGATCAATGGGAGTGCCCTGGTCGGCGAAAAGTTGTTTATGGAAAAACGGGCGTCCTGCGACATGCCGGGCGGCGAATTGAATCTGCCGCACATTGGCGTACTGTTGCGGATGACTTACACGTTTTTCGTGATTTGTATTGGCTGGGTATTTTTTCGGGCAGATTCGATGCCCGACGCATTTTTAATTCTTCAGAAGATGTTGCTGGTGCCGCTATCCGAGTTTGGAATGGACCCGATATCGGCATTGCTGGCGGATTCACGACTCAAATCGAATCTGTGCATTCTGATCGGGTTTGTTGCCCTTGAGTGGGTGCAGCGCCGACACCCCCATCCGCTGGTCATGGGCAGATGGCCGGTCATGGTGCGCTGGGCAGCCTACACGTTCCTGACCTGGGGCACTTTGAAATTCATGCTTACCGAAAAATTCAACCAGTTTATCTACTTCACCTTTTAAGTCTGGAAATCGCGATGGCGAAATTCCTGAAGCGAATTGGCGTGTTCTCTGCGATTCAGCTGTTGATCGGGATCGCCTTGTTTTCCAATGCGGCCAAGCAACCACGCTACGGCTTTGTCGCTGCCTTCGAAGACAAAGCGAAACTCCTGAGGGAACACCGGGAGCCGCATCTGATTTTGGTCGGTGGCTCGAACGTTGCCTTTGGATTCGACAGCGCGACGTTGAAAAATGAATTGAACATTCCCGTCATCAATGTTGGTCTGCATGCATCGACTGGCTTGCAATTCTACCTGGATGTGGCATCCGCCTATGCCAAACCCGGCGACACGATCGTGCTGGTCCCTGAATGGCATCTGTTTGCCACACGGCTTCATGCCGAGCCTGGTTTCATTCAGGAACTGGTACGCCAATCACCATCCAGCTGGCGGTTTCTGCTATTCGATCCGGGAATCGCCTGGAAAAAATTCTTCGATGAACAGGCGTTGCCCGAAATTGCCAACCTCGTTCGGGAAGGGTTCAAGAGTCATGATCGCATCCGGGATCAACAGGCGATTCGGGAAGCGGAATCCATGCTGTACAGTCGGCTGCATTTCAACAGCTGCGGTGATTTCGTCGGCCATCACAATCGTAAGGCCAGCGAAGTCGATTGCCTCGAAACCGCCCATTTCTTTTTCAATAAAGAAAAATATTTGATGGCCAGCCAGCGAATCAATCAGTGCGCTGAAGCCTGTCGACGAAAAGGCGCAACAGTGTTTCTAGCGTATTCCCCGATACCGGAACCCGTATTTGAAAGATCCGTTCAAAGCCTGAATGCCGCGCATCATTTTCTGGAAGCCAATCTCGACATACCGATTCTGCATCCTCCAACGAGTGTCAAATATCCGGTTTCCTATTTCTTTGACACGGTGAATCACTTGTATAGGCAGGGAGCCAGTATCCGTACGGAAATGATCGCAACGTTATTGCGAGAATACAATGCATCCGTCGCTGCAAACCGATCAGAACTGATTCGATAGAAAAGGCTGGCGAATCTGCTCAGTTTAGCGGCTAGCGATCGCGGACGTGTACTCGGCTGTTGCTAATCGCAACCTGTTGAAGGATTCAATAGTTCATTCGGTTCAACTGATCCAACTGTAGGGGTAACTGGCGTCGTCGACTTGCATCGCTTGCTCTGTCAGGAACAACTGACGATCGGTATCGAACATGACGGCCATCTCTTCGGTACGTTCCATCTTCATGCTGGCCACAATGGTCCCTGGATGCGGCCCATGGGGAATGCCCCCCGGGTGTAAGGTCATGCTGCCGTGACCAACGCCACGCCGCGAACCGAATTCTCCATCGACATAAAACAGCACTTCGTCTGCTTCGACATTGCTGTGGACGTACGGAACTTTGATCGCTTTGGGATGATGGTCGAGATACCGGGGGGCAAACGTACAGATCACAAAACCACGGCATTCAAACGTCTGCTGAAAGGGAGGGGGCAAGTGCATGGTTCCGGTTAGCGGTTCAAAATCCCAGGCATTGAACGTGTATGGATACAGAAAGCCGTCCCAGCCCGCGACATCAAACGGGTGGTGGGCCATCGTCACACGAGTCAGTTGAGTTCGGTCTTTGACAAGTACGGTTGTTTCCCGTTCTTCGTCGACGGTATTCAACTCGGTCGGGCTATGGAAATCGCGTTCGTAATACGGCGTTCCCAGATACATCTGCCCGTCTTCATTCTGGTAGCCTTTGGGAATACGAACCGGTGCGTTGCATTCCAGAATCATGTGATCTTCTTTGGAGATATCATCGCTGACGATCAGATAGTTGGTCGTCCTCGGGACGACGATGTAATCGCCGCGGCGGTAGGGCAGTTTTCCAAAGTTCGTTTCCAGGTGCCCACTCCCCTGATGAATGAAAATGACCTCGTCAGCTGCACCGTTGCGGTAGATTTCCGATTGCTGCGTGTCCGGTTTGACCCGGTAGCAGGCCAGATCTTCGTTGAACAACATCGGCTTCCGGGCCTGAATCGGGTCGCCACTTCGGGGTAACTTCTGAGTCTTGAGATGATGGTGGCGCAACTCCTGGTTCTCAATCGCCTTCAATTTGACGCTGCCAACCGTTTCAGTTTTGATCACACGGGTCGGCGGGCGCAGGTGGTACATGATGCTGTACGCCCGGTCGAAGCCCTGCGTCGTCACGACATGCTCGTAATGTATTCCTTCACCAAGGAAACTGTCGTTATCCCGCTCCAGCAGCATATGTCGTTTTTTTGGCAACAAGCCTAATGTTCTGTAGCTAGGCATGAGGAACTCTCGAAAAAATGGAATGGTAAATTTATGCGCTACCCTAAGACTAAGGCAAGCGGC
>JBGSXT010000289.1:0-9644 GCA_041751295.1 Mariniblastus sp. | reverse complement strand
CTGGTCATTATCCGAATTGGAATCGTGATGTCGCCGCAGGGAGGGGCGCTGGCCAGTCTGTTACCGATCTTCAATTCGGGTATGGGGGGCCGACTCGGAAACGGACGTCAATACTTTCCGTGGATTCATCTGGACGATTTGGTTTCGTTGATCGTTTGGTCTATCCATGACGAATCCGTGGCAGGAGTTTACAACGCCTCAGCTCCCAATCCAGTGCCCAACAGCGAATTCACGACAACGCTGGCGACCGTTTTGAATCGACCGGCTTTGCTTCCTGCCCCGCAGTTTGCCGTGCGACTGGTTCTGGGAGAATTCGCCGACAGCCTGTTCGCTTCGCAACGGGTGATCCCGCAGGCAGCGCTTAAAAGTGGTTTTGTATTCCAGTTCGAAAACCTGCAGGATTGCCTGAACGATCTGTTGCATCGGGATCATCCCAATGCTTGAAAATTGGCTGGGGCTGGACATCGGCGGCGCGAATATCAAGTTCGCTGATCTACGAAAGGGTCGCGGCAGCATTGGATTCGCGATGTGGAAATACTCGGATCAGCTGTCCCAAAAACTGCAAACGGCAATTCCCGATTGGACCAGTTATGATCGCATCGCGGTCACCATGACAGGTGAATTGGCGGATTGTTTTGAATCGAGGCAGCAGGGAGTCGCACACATTTGTGATGCCGTCGTGAACGCGGCATCGGCCAGTCAGTTGCTATTCTATCAGACGACTGGCGATTTTGTGGATTCGGTTTCGGCCAAAAACAACTGGCGATTGACGGCGGCCTCGAATTGGCACGCGGTTGCCCGCTTGGTAGGTCGAACAATTCCAGACTGTATCGTGATTGATATGGGATCGACGACCACTGATGTGATTCCCGTTGTCGATGGAAATCCGGTCGCCATTGGGCGAACCGACTTCGACCGCCTGAAAAACAGTGAGTTGGTTTATACGGGAATTTCGCGAAGTCCGGTCTGCGCATTGATTCAATACATCAGCATTAACGGAGCATTAATTCCCATCGCCCAGGAATTGTTCGCGACCATGCTCGATGTCTACATCGTGCTTGAAAAGATTCCTGAGTCCCTTTCTTGCTGCCACACGGCCGATGGACGCGCTGCCAATCGCTCGTCGGCGCTGAGTCGTCTGGCTCGCATGTTCTGTTGCGATCCATCTGAAATCGCAATTGATGCTCTGGTTTCGTTAGCGCAACAGGCGTCCAGCCAGCAAGCAAACATGATTCAAACAGCAATCGTTGTCGTTGCGAATCGCGGTTCAACAACAGCCCGCTTTGTCGTCTGCGGTGAAGGAGCATGGTTGGCTCAGCAACTGTTAAACGGGATGCAGGTCGAAAGTCATCGTATCCATTCGTTCGCTGACGCCGCTGGAATTTCGCCAGATCATGGCGGACTGGATACTGTTGCGACCGCCCTTGCCATGGCCAAACTCGCCAGTTCGCTCAATGGCCGCAAGTCATGATCCGACGGGTGGTTAAATTTGGAGGCAGCTTGTTTGATGTGCCCGGTTTACAACAACTTTGGCAATCGTGGCTACAGCGACAGGAACCGGCGGCCAACATTGTGATTGCCGGTGGGGGCACTCTGGTGGACTCGATTCGAACCTGGCAATGCGCAAATGGGCTTGACGATGCGTTCTGTCATTGGTTGAGCATTGACGCGATGTCGTTAAGCGCCCAATGGTTGCATCATTTGCTTGTCGACGCTCAATGGACACGGAATATCGACGACCTGAAATCTTGCGAACTGGGCACGCTGGTATTTGATGTCGCCGATTGGATACGGACAGTCAATGATCTGCCCGATTCGTGGGACGTTACCAGTGATTCAATCTCGGCCTGCTTGGCACAGTCATTGAGTGCCCACGAGTTGGTACTGCTGAAATCGTCATTGCCGCAGTCGCCGAACGCCAACATCATCGAATGGGCAAGTGCGGGGTTTGTCGACCGCCATTTTCCGGCAGCGGCAGCGGGCTTGCCGAGAATTCGAATCGTCAACCTGCGTTCTTTGAATCGAGAAATGGAGTTGGTGGCCAGCTGAAATTCAGGTTACATTATGATTTCGTATCACCAGCCCCGAATCCCTGAGCGAATTCGATCCAGTGCCGACGATTACCATTCAACAACACATTCTGCTGGAACAACAGCGATTTCCAGGCGCCTCCGGCGAATTCTCGTTTCTGCTGTCCGGAATCACGCTCGCCACGAAGCAGATTCAGGCCCAGGTTCGGCGCGGGGGCTTGACCGACATCCTGGGCTCGAATCAGTCGGAAAATATTCAAGGTGAAATCCAGCAGAAGCTCGACGTGTTTGCCAACGAAGCCATGATCAGCGGGCTGGGTGCCCGACGCAGCGTTGGCATTCTGGCTTCCGAAGAAAATGAAATGCCGATCGTCGTGCCGCACCAATCGCCACATGCGAAATATGCGGTCGTGTTTGACCCACTGGATGGCTCATCCAACATAGCGGTCAACGTCAGCGTCGGAACGACGTTCTCCATTTTTAGACGACCCGAAGGTGCTGACTTCGACGATCCAAACCGTTGGATTCTGCAACCAGGCCGACGGCAAATCGCGGCCGGATATGTCGTTTACGGTTCCTCGACGGTCATGGTTTATACGGTCGGAAACGGTGTTCATGGATTTACGCTCGATCCGGCGATCGGTGCCTACGTGTTGAGTCACGAAAATATCAAGATGCCGGCACAAGGCAAATTCTATTCAGTTAACGAAGCCTATCGAGCAAACTTTCCCAAGAAATTCTGCGATTTCATTGGCCTGTTGCGATCCGGAGATTTGAACCACGCCTACAGTTCACGTTACATTGGCTCGATGGTAGCCGATTTCCATCGCACGTTGTTGCGCGGTGGCGTCTTCATGTACCCGCCAACCAAAACGCATTCGGAAGGCAAACTGAGACTGTTGTATGAAGCAAACCCGATTGCCTTTATCGCCGAACAAGCGGGTGGTATTGCCACCGACGGGAATCAGCGGATTCTGGATATTCAACCGACTGGCATCCACCAACGGACGCCGCTGATCGTCGGCAGTCAGGTTGAAATGACCGAATTCCAGAATCGTTTTTGACCGATTCCGACTCCATTTACGTCGGCGCTTCGGTGTGAACCACCAAGCAACGACTGTCCATTATCCGCCCGAAAGCAATTCCACGAATGGGGAGACGTCCTTGAGGTTGACGTCACCATCGCCGTTGATATCCCCTTCGGCTTGAAATCCGCTGCTGGACAACAAATCAACAAACGGTGAAACGTCGCTCAGATTGACAATGCCGTCCAGATTGATGTCTCCGACCAGAACTTGCGGGATGCGCACGACCCAACTTTGGGTAGCAGCAACCGGACTTGTTCCACCCCAACCGGCGATCCATTCGCCGTTAGAAGAGATCGCAGAAACAAACCGAAAATTGTAGCCATTGGGCCAACCGCTGGCCCCCTTGGAAGTAAAGTAATCCTGTGGCGACATCGTGCCGACCCCCTCTTCCCAGATAAAACCGTTGCCAAACAGGGCGGGAGCCGCAAACGGCCAAGTACCGCCGCCAATCACACTGCCATCGTTGGTAATTGCAGTGGCAGCTGCATTCTGTTGGGCACCAACAGGAAGACTTTCAATTTCCAGGTATGTATCGTTTTCAACGTCGTATCGGTAGGGAATTCCCGGTTCGACGAAATCACCACTGCCGAAACCTGTAACGAATCGCCCGTCGTCGGTGATATCAGACGACTCCTGGGCCGGGTTGCCACCGTTGTTGAAAATCAATTCTTGGACTCCATCGACCCAAACGGCCCCTTGGCGACCGTTTCCATCCTGCCAACCAGCAATCACACTGCCGTCAAAATTGACGGCGTTGGCCCGGGTCGACTGTCCGGCTGCAGTTGATCCAAGGTCAGTCACCACACCGTTTTGCCAACTCGCCGCATGAGCTGAGCCGGCATTGATCCACGCCAGGCCGACGATCGATTCTCCGTCACCAGAAATGTTCCAGCCGGAGCTGGTTTCCGAACCCGACGACGCACCCAGACCACCGAGTGGAGTCCACATTCCGGTCGCGACTTCGTATCGAGATGCTTCGTGCAACCCGGTGATGTTGTTGAAAGTTGTCCCCCCAATGAACGAACCGTCATTTGAGATTTTGGCTTGACCGCCAACGCCGTTGCCAGCCGGTACGCCACCAATGTTGACCTTGCCCCCAACGCCAACCTCCCATAGAAAATACTGGGGGCTGCCAAAAGAACCGACCGCGATTCCATTATCGCTGATTCCTTCCACAAAACCGGTATTGGCAGGCAAAGTATAAAACTGGGAGAAAACTGGCGTCGCATGCAGGCAAAAAACAAGAGGAAAAGTGAGACATAAACGAATCGTCATTGAATGTTCCTCAAGTCGAAATCAGGAGTAGAAAAGAGGGAAATTGACATTTTGCAAATTGCCAACCTAACCCCTGCTATCAACGTTTTCAACCTGTTGATTGTTCGGACTTGGTTGGATTTTATTTCTGGGTAATCGAGATTCTCAGGCATCAACCTTGCATGCCATATCTCAGGCTTCAACCGTTGATCTGGACAATCGGGCCATACTTTTCCGGGCGGCGGTCGTTCAGGCGGTGTATTTCATGCTCGCCGGGGACGTTAACAAGGTGTTTTTTTCGGGCGAATGAAGGCTCAATGTCGGCGTACAGGATCGACGGGGCACGATGGTCGGCATACGCCAGATTCGCTCCTCGAGGATCGCAAATTCTGCTCTTTCCGACGAAGTCGAATCCCCGTTCGCTGCCAATGCGGTTGATTGCCATGAAGTAGACATGATTCTCCAGCGCCCGCGCCTGAGGAACAATATCCGCCGTCAGACCAGACGTCGAGAGCCAATTGGTGGGTAGGATTATGATGTCAGCGCCTTGAAGTGCAAGGACCCGCGCTGCTTCAGGAAACGAACCGTCATAACAGATATTCATACCGATCCGCATTTCCGGCAATTCAATTATCTCGAAACCTCTGTTGCCGGGCGTTGTGAACCGGTCGACGCCGAGCGTTGGCAAGTGGATTTTGCGGTAGCTGCCGCGGACTCCTGTTTGATCAACAAGTGCCACTGCGTTGAACAGCTGTCGGTCGGCGAGTTCGAGGAACCCAAACACGACCCGTGTACCCAATTCGCTGCACAGCCGCACGATTTGATGCACGCTGGGTCCATCGATCGGTTCGGCAAATTGTCGTGCCTCGTCGAACGAGCGGAAGCAGTAACCCGTGGTTGTGCATTCGGGAAAAACGGTCAGCCAGGCACCCGCGTTGGTCGTTTCCCGCAATTGGGTTGCCATCGCATCGATATTGATTTGAATTTCGCCAAGACGAATGTCCATTTGAACACCGGCGATTTTGAATATGTTCATTGCCGTTGATGTAAGAGATTAATCGTTTTTGCTAAAGCAAGATGTTTCAGTTGTGTTTGAGGCAAGGGCCAGTGAAGCCTCTCGTCTGCGATCCATAACAATAACAGCGAAACGAAACAGCTGCCAGCGTTTGCCGAGCATGTTGGAATTGCTTTATAATCATTCATTATTGATTTCCTGACGGGACCTGTCGAACATTCATATGTTCTGCGCAGTCACATTGCGTACTTCAAAAAGTGTTCTCTGTGCGATAATCGCCGCGAAACCCTTTTTTGGTGAAGGAATATGAAACAGATTGTGAGGCCAAACCGCGAAGTACTGAATCAGTGGCTGGACCGAGTCGATGCCGCTGATATCCTGCGTCGCAGATTGCGGATTGAAATCAGCAGTTGCGGTCTGGTCGACGGTGAAAATCGGAACTTGCTGACGCTTGGTCCGCCGAAAAATGCCTTTCAGCAAGCCGCAGACATCGCGGAATTCGTCTTTTGGATTCCTGATGGCCTGCCGGTCGGAACATCGGTTTTATTGACCAGTTCCCGAATCGGACTTCAGCCGGAAGCCAAGTCGGGAATTTTTGACGCGATTCGAACTGTTGCCTGCCGTTTTGATTCGCATCAACATTTCCTGATTACGCATGCCGGACTTGCCACCGATCGGTACATTGCGCGAGCCGCCGAGTTGTTTGAACTTTCCGTGTTGGTTTTTCGGCCCATGCCCGACGAAGTTCATTCCGACTGGTTCAGAGGTATACTCAATTCGCGCGAACGGAACCGGGTCTGTTATTATGGAAACGCGAATGTTGGAGATGCCAATATCGATCCGGATCGCCTGTTGGTCTCATTAGCAACAGAAGTTCGTTTGTTAGCCGTTCGCTCGGGAGGCAGGGTTCTCGAAGCAACGGCGCAACGTTTGACGACTGTAGAAACGGATGGACCAGCAAAAACGCTGTTGCTGATGAATGACTCACTAACCTGCAACAAGCTGACAAAACAACTAATCGATCGAGGGGCTTTGCCGTGGTGGCTGTATCACGATTCCCCGGAAGAAAGTCAGAGTACAGGACATTGGACGCAGCGGATAACGGGAATTCAAGAATTCGCCAGCCGCAATCAATTAGGAGATTACCTGATTCATTGGACCCGTCGCCGTACCGGCCGGTGGCCCGATCAAACTGAAAACCAGTTTCTGGACGACCTGATTCTGGGTTTGCCAGCGTCCGATCACAGTCGGATCGCTGCACTGATTCGTATCGTGGCAACAAAACAGCTGCTAGCAAATAGCCAATTCACCCGCGACAGCACTCCAGTGGTCTGCTTCAGCGAATGTACAGTCGACGAGCTGCTGTCTCGACGCCAATTTCGCTCGCATTTGAAACGCTGGGATTTTGAAACCGTTGGAATTGCTGTCAAGCGGGCCGCGCTGGCTGCACGAGCAGCGCAGCCAGTGGTTTACGGCGATGACTCGATATGGCAACAATTGGCGGCGGCGAAACGACCATACTTTCAAATGGCTCAATCGGAAACCAATTCAGGCAAGATGGATTGGACAGTCGAGCGCGAATGGCGGGTGATCGGGAATCTTGATCTTTCGCCGTTGCCTTTGACTGACGCATTTGTCTATGTCGAAACTACGGAAGAGGCACAAATCTTGGCGCGTTTCAGCCGTTGGCCCGTTGTCGTACTGGCAACTTCTTTTGCAAATTAAATCAAACCAAGTCTTTTGTTCCTGCGTATCGCGGTGCATCCAGTGCAGGGCCAACTGCCGGGCCAACTGCCGGGCCAACTGCCGGAGCCAATGTGTTGCTATCAGCAAATCTGCCTTGCTGATCGGGAATGGTTGCTGTAATTACGCAACCCTGTGAAAGACTATTTTGAAACAGGTCAAGGAATGGACCCAAATTTCAAAGCCGCGGTACGGATCCGTTTTCCATCCTGTCGCCATGCTGCGCGTGGTGCGCAGTTTGCCATTGCGATGATTTTCTTGCCAGTTTTTGGGTTTGACTGCTTCGCTCAATCGGGCAGTCGCGATCCGATCCCGCAGATTCCCGCCCGCGAGCGGGCTCCGGATATAAGTGCAACGACGACCAACGTGGATCGGGACGAATCGAATCTGATTGCGGATGTCGTGTTCAAAGGAAACAAGGTTGTCCCTGATTATCACTTGACGCGAAACATTGGCACTCGACCCGGCAGATATTTTGATCCAGATCTGCTCCAACAGGATGTTGACAAGTTGTGGCGGCTGCCGGCGATCAAACGCGTTAACGGTCCCTTTATCGACAAAACACCGGCGGGCCTCGTGATCACTTTTGAGATCGTTGAAAAGAAGCACATCAAGAGCCTTGAATTTATTGGTAATCGGGGAATCACCGATCGGACTTTAAAGAAAAAATCGGAATTGGACGTCGATCAACCGCTTGATCTGCACGAGATTCAAATGGCCAGAAACCGAATTGAAGAGTTTTATCGGGAGAAAGGCTTCACCAATACAGAGGTCGAAATTCAGAACGTTGAAGAAGTCGAAAACGGCAAAGTGGTGTTCCTGATTCATGAAGACGAACAGCAGCGAGTATGGGGCGTCCAGTTTGTCGGCAATACCTTTGTTTCAGATGCCCGCTTGAAGCATTTCATCGAATCCAAGCCCGGTATTCTGAAAGTGATTGGCGGGGTCGCCAATGAGCAAGAAATAGACCAGGACATCCTGCGGCTGGAATCATATTATAAAAGCTTCGGTTATTTTAACGCGCGAATCGGCCGTGAAATCAGCAAGAGTGACGATGGCCGCTGGTTAACCATCCGTTACATCATTGACGAAGGGGCTCGTTACAAAATTCGCAATGTTTCGTTTGCCGGCAATCAAACGTTCACAACAGACCAATTGAACAGCCTCGTTGAATTGAAGCCGGAAAACGGCGTGATGCCCGATTTCAATGTTTCCAAAATGAATCTGGACGTTGTCAGCCTGCGGGACTTGTATGGCAGTCAAGGATACATTTTCAGCAGCGTGGAAGCTGAGCCCCGATTTTTGGAACAACCAGGATCAATCGATCTCGTTTATCGAATTGAAGAAGGTGAGCAGTATCGAGTGGGTGAAATTAATTTGCATATTCAGGGTGACGTCAGCGTCACCAAACGGGAAGTCGCCTTCAATTACCTGTCCTTGAAGCCCGGCGACCTGATTGATTCCCGCGAAATGCGCAACAGTGAACGGCGGCTCATTGCCTGCCAACTGTTTGCCGGACTCGACGCCGGTCCAGGTCGAACGCAGCCGCGGATCGTCGTTCTACCGCCCGACTTGAGCGAGATTGAAAGAATCGCCAGCCGAGGGTCATCGTCACGTGAATCAACCGACGGGTCATCGTCCCGCTACAGGTAAATCGCCCATGATTGAGTTGAACAATTCCCTGAAACGCCTGTGGCATCGGCCCCCAGCCGGGATACTGATTGTTGTTGGCGTACTGTCGTTTGGACTGTTGTCGGGTTGCGCGACGGGATTATGGGATCCCGTCCAGCCGTGGGATGGCCGACCTTGGGACGGAGTTCAACAACAGCCGGCAGCCGCCGATGATGCAATCGGTTCGGGAGTGCATTCAACAGTGAATCGCGACGTGGGATCGGAATCGGAAACCCTGCAACCCCCGATCATTTGGGAAAACTCTGGCCAGCCCATCACAGTTCCGTCTGGCGGCAACCCGACGTCAAACTTCCCTGAGCCTGCTTCACCGAGTCAAACAACGTTTTACCGAAGTCAGGGTCCACAGGAAAGCGGCGCTACGCCGGATGCAACCTACCCATATCCGGCGGTTGATGCGGGCGGCGCCCTGGGCCCCAATTCATTTTTTAATCCACCTTTTGATCCAGGCATTCCGACGACATTTCCACAGAATTACGCCGACCTCGACGTTTATTTGAGTGAGACGGAAACGGGTCGGATTAACTTCGGCGGTGCCTTCAACTCAGACAGCGGACTGGTCGGACAATTTGTAATTGATGAACGGAATTTTGACATCACACGCATGCCACGGAGTTTCCGCGAGATCGTGGACGGGACTGCCTGGCGGGGGGGCGGTCAAAACTTTCGATTAGAATTGGTGCCCGGAAACGAAGTCCAAAGGTACCTCGTCAGTTTTTCCGAACCCTTCCTATTCAATACAGCCATCAGTTTCAGCAGCAGTCTGTTTTACTACCAACGCCAGTTTTTTGATTATGACGAAGAGCGGTTGGGTGGACGGTTTTC
>JBGSXT010000288.1:0-6083 GCA_041751295.1 Mariniblastus sp. | reverse complement strand
GAAAAACGACTCCAAACCACCACCCGAGGGAGTCGCCGATCAACAACCGAAAGGATTTTTCCGTGGACTCAAAGGAGTGCTGCGGAAAACGGCCCAGTTTCTCAATACCGATATCCGGGATCTGGTGGGTAAGGAAGGTCGGCTGGTTGATGATGAATTCCTTGACGAGCTGTACGCTGCGCTGGTCAAAACCGATATGGGTGCCCCTACGGCAGTCCGAATTCGGGACGAAGTCGGCAGTCGGTTTCGTGCCCGCAAGGTGATGATGGGGGACCTCGTGGAGACTGCCAAAACGACGATCTCAAGTATCATGCAGCAAGATGACGATGAGCTGGTGATCGCTGCCGATGGACCGACCGTGATCATGGTTGTGGGCGTCAATGGATCAGGCAAAACGACTTCGATCGCGAAATTGGCGTGGCGGTTCATCGAACAGGGAAATACGGTCGTGCTCGGTGCCGGCGATACGTTTCGCGCCGCAGCCGTGGGACAGCTTACCGTTTGGGCTGAGCGGTTGGGCGCGAAGATTGTTACCGGACGCGAGAATAGTGACCCGGCCAGCGTTGCCTACAAAGCAGTCGAGGCGGCCAAAAATGATCGTGCTGATATTTGCATCGTCGACACCGCCGGGCGACTGCAAACCCAAGCCAATCTGATGGAAGAACTGGGCAGGATTCGCAAAGTGATTGGCAAGGTGATCCCCGGCGCACCGCATGAAGTGCTGCTGGTGCTCGACGCGACCGCCGGTCAAAACGCAATCAGTCAGGCCAAAGGGTTCACCGCTGTCGCCGAATGTACGGGAATCGTATTGGCCAAACTGGACGGAACGGCCAAGGGTGGAGTGGCCATTCCGATTCGCGAGGAATTCGGTCTGCCCGTCAAATTTGTCGGGTTGGGCGAAACTCCCGACGCACTGGCCCGTTTCAATGTCGAAGAATATGTCAATGCACTGTTTGATCAGCCGATGACCGTCGAAACTTCCTGATTTTCGGCAAAAAAATCGACTGATTTACTGACCTCCGAATTGCTATTGTTCATGAAATTAATCATCGCCATCATCCAGCCACATAATCTCGAATCCGTCAAAAATGCACTGACGGACGTTGAAGTGTTTCGATTGACGATCATGGATTGTCAGGGTTTTGGTCGCCAGCAGGGAAAATCGGAACTCTATGGCGCTGACGAGTTTTCGGTTAATCTACGTCGCAAAGTCCAGTTGCAAATCGCGGTCAACGAAGAGTTCGTCGAACCGACGGTTCAGGCGATCATGAAAGGGGGACGAACCGGAAACCAGGGTGCCATCGGAGACGGTAAGATATTTGTGCTGCCGATGGACGATTGTGTCAGAATTCGAACGGGCGAACGAGGCCCGGATGCGATCTGATCCGTAGGCGGCAACCGACAATAGGACGTGCTGAACCAGATTTTGATTCGTGCCGTATATCAAACGATTCCCTTTCGGTCTTAGACTGATATATCTGTTTTATAAAAAGGAAAACAATGTCAATGAAATTCAGTTCCATCGTAACTGCTTTTGCTTTACTACCATTCCTGCTGTCAGGTTGCGAACGCCCGGCAACTTCCAGCAACGAGTCCGATAGCCATACACCTGCGGCTGCGAAATTGTCGCTGAAAGAGACGCTGGAAAAGGTCACTGGTTTGGCCACGAAAATCGGTGAAGGATTTGCCGATGGTGAAGGCGAAAAAGCGCACGACTCGCTGCACGAAATCGGGCATCTGCTGGAGAGTGCGGAAAAATTGGTGACCGATTCGACTCTTGCTGTTGATGCCAAAAAAAAACTTGCAGCCGCGCTTAAGGAACTTTTGGACGGTTTTGGTGAAGTCGACGCCCGCATGCATGACAAGAACGACGGGGTTGAATATTCCGAAGTTAAGGAAAAGATTGAATCGGCATTGAAAGTGGTTACCGAAACCGTTTCCACCCTGAAATAGCGGACACAACCATGATTATGGCAACGACTTCACATGCGAAGTACTGGTGCACAAAATGGTTTGTGACCCTGTTGCTACTGGCAATTGTTTCCTCGATGTCAGGCTGTGCGAACGAGGAAGATCCCCGGCTGGCACAACATCGCGCCCGGCTGCTGATCGATCAGCAACCGGAAAACTTCTCCTCGATCGAAACAGCGAAATCGGATATTTCGGATCGCAAAATGGTAACAATCCAGGGGCAGGCTGATCTGGAAGCCTACGCGTCGATACACAACGGCCGAGCTTTGATGCTGGTGCGGGAGCTGATCGAAGACGAGCACTCCAGCGCAGCGGGACACGATCCCAGCAGTTGTCCTTTCTGCAAACGTCGGTTGGCCGCTGCTCCCAAAGCAGCAGTCGAGTTTGTTGGCGAAGACGGTACCGTGTTGCCCTATCAGGTGCAGCAACTTTTTGACTTGAACCAGGGGGACATCGTCATCGTGCGCGGCGAAGCTGAACTCGACGAAAAACTCGATATCATGAAGATAACTGCCACCGGCATCCATCTGCCGCGATAGTCAGGCGAACGGCCGACAATCGTTGGATATCAGCCCAGCTTGGCTTCCGATTCGTGTGCTTTGAGCGCTGGGTTCATCGATCTCAGATACTCGCGATCAAAAGCCGCTGACATCGCTTCGCGATTCGAATAGGGGCCCGGTGCGTACCGCCTGCTGGCGACTCCCAACTGCGTCAATTCGGATACGTGCCAGTCTTCGCGGTTGGTTCGATCCCAAAACGCAATTCCGTCGTCCGGATTCCATGGTTCGCGTCCGATCGAATCAACATGAAACAGCCATTGACATTCCACGCGGGTCT
Organism: Mariniblastus sp.; assembly: GCA_041751295.1. Taxonomy (GTDB): domain Bacteria; phylum Planctomycetota; class Planctomycetia; order Pirellulales; family Pirellulaceae; genus Mariniblastus. The sequence continues at coordinate 3,275 of JBGSXT010000288.1, read as the reverse complement.
GTCCGGGACCAAGCGGCCATAAGGTATGAACCATCACGTAATCATGATGCAGCGACAGCAGCGTTTGCGGGAACAACACGTAGTAATGGACCCGCTGCAGGTCATCCGCTGACAGATCACCGACCGTCACTCCACACGACCTGCCTGAAAGAGTCAGCGATCCACCTGGTTTGCTGACCTCCATGTATCCACCCAGAATAGGGCCTTCGACCAAATCGTTGCCGCCGGATTTGGGAGGCGACAGTTTCGTCAATCCCGGATGGACCGGCGCGCAATGATAACACTCGCTGTAATTCTGGACGATCAATTTCCAGTTAGCTTTGACGTCGTACGCGCGCCGGCCAGCGCTGACCAGCGAGCCGAGATTCCAGGCCTGAAACTTTTTCAGGACCGCTGCAAAGCAGGTTTCAAACGGTTCTGGGTCCGTGGCGAGGTTGATCCAGACAAAGCCTTCCCAGCTGAAACAGGCCACAACATGCAACGAAAAATCGTTGCGACAGAAGCTATCGAACTGCGTTTCGTCCGGGACACCAATCAATTGGCCATCCAGCCCATACGTCCACGCATGATAGGGACACTGGATCGTATTCGCGAACGTTCCCTGTTCCATTTCGCAAAGTCGCGTTCCCCGGTGCCGACACAGATTCAGATGCGCTCGAATTTGTCCGTCGTTCCCCCGCACGACGATCACTGACTCCGAACCAATCTGCCGGACTCGAAAATCTCCGGGCTTTGAAAACTCGTCAGCGCGAGCCAAACACAACCAACGATTCAGGAAAATCTGTTGTTGTTCCCGGGTAAAAATGTCGACTGACAAAAACGCATCGGCCGGCAGCGTCCTCTGCCCCCGCGTTCCAATCATGCTGCTGTTGCGGTAATTGTCCATGTGTCAATTGAACGAGGCTGTAGTCAACCGATGCATCGAATTGTGAAAGTCAGTTTGCGGCGGTTTTCCATGCAAAGTGCAGATCGAGTAAACCATTTTCCTGCGACAGGTCAACGGTTGGGTCTGCGGTTGGTCCTTGATACTCAGCAAAATGGTACTTTCATCTGTCTGGACTGGCAATGATTGATGCTGAAAACGAAACCGTCTCCGGCCTGGCCGGATCGGGACCGGTTGACACATGCACAGTTGCTTACTGGAGTACAGCTTAATCCTGCAGCGTTGTTGGACTATAATGCCAGATTCAATTTCGAATTTGTAGAACTCCAAACGGATCGACGGGCATGAGTGATATGGAAGCAACGCTGGACGCGTTGCGGGAAGCGGTCCGGTTGGCTCCGGAAAATTACCAGTTACTGAAACTGTATGTGAAAACGCTGCTGGATCTGACTCGCATCGCCGACGCCGAGCAGATTGTGCGCGAACGGCTGGCCGAAAATCCTGGTCAGCCTGATTTGCAGTTGATGCTGGCCGAAGTCTTTTACCGCCGGGGAAAAAATTCCCATGCGCTGGCGATCGTCGAAACCATCGTCAATCCGGAAAACCTGCATCCGCCCGGATTGGTGCTGCATGCCAAATTGCTGTACCGCTCCGGCGACGTTCGCCGCGCTGTGGCAGAATACAAACGGGCCATCGATTTTGATGAGAGCCTGGCGGATAACGATTTCGCCAGTCTGCTGGGTATTCGCGATGACTGGCCGGGCGAAAGAGAATCGGACGGCGATTTTGACAGCGATGACATGGATGACGTCATCGATGGTCGGATTCGCCAGTCCACGACGGGCGATGAAGCGTTTTCAGCGGATGATAAAATTGAAAAGCCGAAAATCAGTTTCGAAGATGTTGGCGGGATGGACGCGGTCAAGGAACAGATCCGTGTCAAAATCATCTATCCCATCACGCATGCCGATATGTTTGCCGCCTATGGCAGGAAAGTTGGCGGCGGAATTCTGCTGTACGGACCGCCGGGATGTGGCAAGACGTTTATTGCCCGTGCGACTGCGGGCGAAGTCAAAGCCCATTTTCTTTCCATAGGAATTAACGATGTGCTCGATATGTGGATTGGAAACAGCGAACGGAATCTGCACGATCTGTTCCAGCAGGCCCGGCACCATCGGCCCTGTGTCCTGTTTTTTGACGAGGTCGACGCACTCGGAGCCAGCCGCAGTGACATGCGGCAAAGTGCCGGTCGGCATCTGGTGAACCAGTTCCTCGCAGAAATGGATGGCGTCGAAAATGACAACGAAGGCCTGCTGATCCTGGGTGCCACGAACGCGCCGTGGCATGTGGATGGCGCATTTCGCAGGCCTGGCCGGTTTGATCGAGTGCTGTTTGTGCCGCCACCCGATGCCGAGGCCCGCGAGCAGATCCTGCGACTGCAGATGAAAGACAAACCGGTTGACAATATCGATTACAGTAAAGTCGCAGCGAAAACGAAAGAGTTTTCCGGTGCTGACTTGCAAGCCATCGTGGATTTTGCGATTGAAAGTAAACTTCAGGCTGCCATTCGCAGCGGACGGCCCACGCCGGTCTCGACGAGCGATTTGCTGGCGGCACTGAAGCAGATTCGCCCCACCACAACGGAATGGTTCGCGACGGCAAAGAATCATGCGGTCTATGCCAATCAGGGCGGGACCTATGACGACATTCTCAGTTATCTGAAACTCAAATGAATCCAGACGTTGCGATCGACCGCGCCGAATTGTTGATCAATCAACAGCGGTATCCCCAAGCCATCGAATTCCTGCACCAGGCGCTGGCTCAGATGCCCAACAACTCGCGCGCCCATTCGTTGCTGGGCCTGTGTCTGGCACAGAATCGCGACCAGTTGAACACTGCCACCAAAGAAGCCGAACAAGGCGTGAATTTGGCTCCCGACGATCCGTTTTCCCATTTCATCCTGGCCATCATCTGGGACCAGCGTAACCGAAACGCGACGGCGATGGAGTCGATCAATCAAGCGATCTCGCTTGCTCCCAATTCAGCGGATTTCCATGGGCTGCGGGGCCATCTGTTTGCCAAACAGAATCAGTGGCAAAAAGCACTCGATGCGGCCATAACGGGATTGAGCCATGATCCGGAAGATCAACGCTGTGCAGCAATCCGCGTGTTGGCGCTGGAGCGATTGGGGCGAGTCGGTGATGCGCTGGCGGTCGCCGAATCGGCAATTCGTAAGGCTCCCGATTCAGCGGATGCCCACGCCAGTCGCGGTTGGGCGCTGTTGCAAAAAGGCCAATACCGGGAAGCGCAGGAATCTTTTCGAGAAGCACTGCGGCTGGAACCGTCCAGCGAATTTGCCCGCCAGGGAATGGTTCAGGCGTTAAACAGTTCC
>JBGSXT010000287.1:0-2882 GCA_041751295.1 Mariniblastus sp. | reverse complement strand
TGCCGCAACGGACAGATTGGGAAATCTGTACTGCGGTATTCTTGCATCTGCCCACTCGCCCAGGCAATCCGTGGACGCTTACCTTGAATCAGTCATCCAACGACTATCTCGAACGGCTGAGAAAGCAATATCAGGAACTGGCCAGCATTGCCGGTTCCTTGGCCCATGAGATCAAGAATCCACTGTCCGTCATTCGCATGAACATCGAATTGCTCGGCGAAGACTTTCAGGAAATGAATTCGCCGGAAGGCCGCAAGGCGCTGCATCGAATAGAAATTCTGCAACGTCAATGCGTTCGACTGGAGACGATGCTCAATGATTTTCTGCGATTCACCCGACTCGACAATCTGGAATTGAAAGCCGGCAATATCAACGAACAAATCCTGTTGGTATTGCAGTTGTTTGAAACTCAAGCGGAAAAACATCGGATTGAAATCAAACGGTTCCTGGAAAGTGACATCCCCAGCATCAAAATGGAATCGCAGACGTTTCAGGCTGCATTGGTCAACTTGGTTAAAAACGCCATGGAGTCCATGCCCGATGGAGGGCAATTGGTGGCCCGGACGCGACTGACCCGGATGGGCGTGGCCCTGGATCTGATCGATACCGGCTGCGGCATGGAATCGGAAACTCTGATGAAAATGTTCGACATCTTCTATACCCGTAAAGATGGAGGTACTGGACTCGGATTGCCGACGGCAAAAAAAATCATTGAAGCGCATGGTGGACGGATTGCCGTGCAAAGCGAAGTGGGCCAGGGAACCAAGTTCACGATCGAATTTCCGACGCCCAAACGGATCAACGAAGCACCGCAGGAAGGTGATTTGTGAAGCTGATCCGGAAAATGGCCGATTTTCCGGCGGCCCTGAAAGGGGGCGCACTGACAATCGGGAATTTTGATGGCGTCCATCGTGGCCACGCGAAGATCGTTGAGCGATTGAAACATCGTGCCAGCCAGTGCGATGGCTCCTCAATCGTATTCACGTTCGATCCCCATCCGGTCCGATTGTTACGTCCGGAACAGACACCCCCGCCATTGACCTGGACCAATCGCAAAGCGGATCTGTTGGCCGAGTTGGGCGTCGATGCGATCGTGGCCTATCCCACCGACGAAGACTTCCTGGCGTTGGGCTGCCGCGATTTTTTCGATCAGATTATTGTCGCCGCGATCGGCGCGCGGGCACTGGTCGAAGGCCCGAACTTTTACTTTGGCCGCAATCGCGAGGGCAACGTGGAAACACTGCATCGGTTCTGCAATGAAACCGGCATGGGCCTCGAAATTGTCGAGCCGATTCAGATGGACGGACAATACATTTCCAGCAGCCGCATTCGCAATCTGATTCGAGACGGCCTGGTTGGACCCGCGCGCGAACTGCTGACCCGACCCTATCGAATCCGTGGCATGGTCACACACGGATCCGCGCGAGGCGCCAAGATCGGATTTCCGACGGCCAATCTGGATGCCATCGATACTCTGATCCCGGCGCATGGCGTCTACGCCGGGCACGCTTTCGTGGATGGCCGTTCGCATTTAGCAGCCGTTAATATTGGATCCAATCCAACATTCTCCGATCACGCGCAGAAAGTCGAAGTCCATATTCTTGACTTTGAGAATTCGATCTATGGACGTCCGATCGAAATTGATTTTATCGAACGGTTGCGAGACATTCACCAATTCGATTCCACTGAAGATTTGCAACGGCAATTGGCGCAGGATATTGCTGACGCGCGCCGTGTAACACGAGGACAAACCGTTTTATGAAAGTTGACTGGAAGCGTTTTTGTGAAGTCATCCACGACGCAGAAAATGTCGTGTTGACCAGCCACATTCGGCCTGATTGCGATGCGCTGGGCAGCTGTTTGGGAATGGCTCTGATTCTCGAATCATTGGACAAACGGGTGCGGATTGTCTGTGGCCAGGCAACTCCGCCGAATCTGCAATTCATTGATCCTGATCGGCGTATCCTGGCGATTCACGAGGACATTTCGGCGGACGAAATATTGGATATTGATCTTCATGTGATTCTGGACACCAGCGCTTGGGTGCAACTGGGACCGATGGCCGATGTGATCAGGAACTCGACCTGCCGCAAGATTATTTTCGACCACCACGTTGGCGAGGACGATATCGATGCGGAACTGTTTAAAGACACAACCGCCGAAGCCGCCGGGCAGATGGTGGTCCAGGCGGCCGAGCATCTAAAGGTTGATTTGACGCCTGAGATGGCAACGCCATTGTTTGCCGCGATCGCTACCGACACTGGCTGGTTTCGATTTCCATCAGTTACGGCTGACACTTATGAAACGGCTGCAAAACTGGTCCGAGCCGGAGCCGTACCGGCCAAAATCTACGGCGACCTGTATGAACAGGAAACGATCGGGCGTGTTCGAATGCGGGGAATTGTGCTGGCCCGTATCCAGGTCGAATTGGACGGTCGGCTGGCCCACACATTCGTTAAGCCTGAAGACTACGAGGCGACCGGTGCCTTGCCGAGTGATACCGAAGATCTGATCAATGCCGCGCTAAAAATCGAAGGGACCTTGTTTGCCGTGATCATTGTGGGTCAGGTCGGAGGGGGATACAAGATCAGTTTTCGCAGTCGATGTGGCGTCGCCTGTAATGAAGTTGCCATGCAGTTTGGAGGCGGCGGCCACAAGGCGGCGGCCGGCGCGTTCATTGATGACACTTTCGAAAACGCTTCCGAAGCCGTTTTGAGCCACGTCCGCAAATGCCTGCTGGCCGAGCTTTCCAATCGCTAGCATTTTCGTCGAATGCAGAATCGATCGAATATCGACCGATCTGAAATGAAAAGCTGAAAAAATCAGGCTGGCAACGACGATTGAACTATTAGCCCTTGTCTTAAGAGACGACCGACAAGTGT
>JBGSXT010000286.1:0-2603 GCA_041751295.1 Mariniblastus sp. | reverse complement strand
TGATCGATGTGAACCCATTCATCGAGATATTTGCAGGCTGAGATTGGGCGACAGCGGCGAACACAAAAGCGATATTTTCAAACGTTGTGTTCCAATAGAATTTCAGGCAGCTTCCTGCATGATACCTTTGATGAATTTTTTTCTTCCATTAATGGGATGATTTGTTGAAAATCGCTGGGAGGCTATCCCAAAAGGGGTTAGTCCCTTTGAAAACCAGAGAGGGTCAGACCCAATTGGGAATGTGGTTCTGAACAACAACGTCAGATTTTGACGAAGTTCGAGGTCAGTTCGCATTAACCGCCAAACGTAGGCGGTGTTTGTCGTCACGAATCGGGGGACCTACTTGGCCTTGCAGGCATCCATTTCCATCGGCGCATTCAGACTGTTGCGGCGGACCGCTGTCTTCGAACTGAAATGGGCCAACATTCCGAATCCGATAATCATGATCACCAGACCGGTCGACAGCCAGACACTGAGCGGTTCAAAAAACAGACAAACGCCGATCGCGCCCGCCATCGCCACCTGGGACACGTTAATGGCGTTGACGTAAATGACGGGGAGCAGCTTCAATGACCAGGACAGGCAGTAAAACGCAATCGCGTTGCAAAGACCCGCACCGAGCATCATCAACCAGCTGACCGTTTCATGCTGGTTGAACACCTCCAATCCGTCTCTCAGCAGCAGCACGGTTCCAAAAATAGCAGTTCCGCTTACGCTCACGAAAACCAGTGGCGTCTGCGCGGGAACGCCGCTTCGCAACACATAACGAATACAAACCCCCAATATGGCAAAAGCAATCCCCACTCCAACCGCCGCCATAACTCCGACAATATAGGGCAGTCCGGCGAGCGATGATTGTTGCTCCAGCTGCAGCGACTGGCCCGCGACTTTCCCGCCCAGCGACAACAGGATCACAGACAGAATCAGCACGGCCAACGAAACGGCGACCAACGGTTTTACCCGTTCTTTCAGCACCAGACGACCGAGCAGGGCACTGCTGGCCACGAGTGACCCCATGTAAATCGGTACGCCAATCGCTAAACCAATCACTCCCAGCGAAATTTGGTGTCCGCAATTGCCAATGATCTGGGTCTGAATCGAAGCGAACAGCATGATCCACAGATATTTTCCGCGCGGCAAGGTTCGTATGCCCTGCGAGGCGATGAAAACCAGCCAAGGCACAAATATACAGGCGGTGGTCAACGCTTTCATAAACACGACAACCACGAATTCCGTTTCAGTAGCCAACTTGCGCAGAAAAACATTAGCCAGCGTGTAGAATACGGCGGCGCCAACGCCAGCCAATATTCCCCGCCATGGAACGTGTGTTTCGGATTGGATCATTCAGGTTTTTTCTTTTCCCGAAACACGGCAAGCAGGTTTGCGGTTTCCCCGGTTCCAAGGATGTTCTTGAGCAACATGTAGGGACGCAGGCCAAGTACTTTTCTTTTGATCGTTTCCCGCGGGTGTCCTCGATATCCACATTCGTCACATATTCGGCAATCAACTCGCATTCCTTTTCGACATCGCGGACAATGCGATTCGATCCGCCAGTGAATTCCGTCCGAATTGCCTGTCGGCGTCAACTCAGTCTCTAACACAAGTTCGTTTTCCAAACAAGCTTCGACAGCCAAACGCAGGTTCGCAAAATCAGCACATCCAGATTCCGAATTCAGGTTCGAATTCACCAGCTCCAGAATTGCCGCCAATTTGGTGAGCTGGCTTGCATTCCAGACACTGGCCTGCCAGATACGAAACCAAATCGAGTTCGCATTCGCAAAGCCGGCTAAAAGTTCCGAATCGCTATCAGCAACCGCCTGTTCAAATAATTCTGGAAAATCGTGAGATTCTGTTTCGGCGGCCAGCCACCCATAGCAACCGGCCCAAACATCTTGGCCAGCACGTTTTGCCCGTACGGCATCCACCGAATCCTGTTCAAAACAACTTGCGACGTTGGCCGGACAACCCCCGCACGTCCGTTGGATTCCGATTTTGTCCCCATAGCATTCTATGATTTCATTGACAGGAAATCCAAGCGCGGACTCCACATCCTGGTTCTGCTCCCGATGAATACAGATTCCGTTGGCAACGCGCTGTTCCAAATAGCCGATTGAAGTCTCCCGTAAACCCCGCAATTGTCGAAATGTCTGATAGGGCAGATCATCCGTTTCGATTTGTCGAAATGGGCAGTCCTGCCGAATCGCCCACCGGACAAAGGACGGCGTCGGACCGATAAGTGCTGCAGCGCGTTTCATAGGGCAATTCAAATAACTGATCCGGCCTGCCGACGTCGAACGTGTCTCAAAAATCCAGTACGTACCTTTTGCCGAAAGGTACGTCGACCGATATTGCTGAATGACAGCCGCTGCAACGTCCGGTTCGGCAACGCGGACTTACTTTTAAGACACGTTTTCAGAGCCTAATGTCGGAAGTGTCGTCGGCCGGTAAACACCATTCTGATTCCATGTTGATTGCAGACGTCGATGACTTCCTGGTCGCGCACACTGCCGCCTGGTTGAATGATCGCTGAAATACCGGCTGCAGCGGCCAATTCGATCGAGTCGGCGAACGGAAAGAAAGCGTCTGAAGCGAGGACGCCCCCG
>JBGSXT010000285.1:0-2273 GCA_041751295.1 Mariniblastus sp. | reverse complement strand
CCGATTGAGTTCTCCCAGTTCCGGGAACTCGGCCACGAAGGTACTGATCGCTACCGGACCGACACCATTGACCGATTGTAAAATCTCAATCTTCCGCGCGTTTTTCTGATCCGTTGCCACCATCCTGGAAATCAATTCGTCGATCGTTTTCACCTGCTTTTTCAGGGCCAGAATCGCTTTTTGAATGAATTGCTGAACCGTTTTGTCGCTTGTTTGCTGGAGACGATTTTTCTCCATCGTGAGCAGCCCCAGCAATTGCCGGCGACGAGTCACCGATGCTGCGTCGATGGCTGTGGCCAATGCTGCGTCGATTTAACTCCAACTCCTTTTCATTCATTACCTGATAGACTCGCTCAACCCAAACGCGAAGGCGCGCCACGCTTCAGGTAGAAAGCTTGATTGATGACTCGCAACCGTTCCAATTCCAATAGCTGCCCCTTCGCCAATCCTCTAATGAAGGCTCCTTAGGGATCTCCCATTTTAGGCCCCGCGTGGCCCCTAAACCAGCACCACCTCACCTGACCCTTTTTCCTGCGCCCTGCGAGCTAGCCACCACACCCGCCACACCCGCCACATCCGCCTCCGCCACACCCGCCTCCGTCTCCACCTCCACCGCCACACCCGCCAGTGTATACTCCGCCGTCACCCGATACCCGCGTTTTATCGTGAATCAGAATGTTCGCGATGATCGGGTCGAGCAGTTGACCTCCCATGGCAGCAACTCCGAACAAAGCGACGGACATGCCGATATCTTGGAATGCCGTTACGTGGTCGTCGGAACCCTTTTTCGCTCGCAATGAATCCGATTTCATGTGTCGTTGCCTCAGATGTTCAAGGATCTGAGTCCCTTTTGCAGTCAGCCTTGGCCTGTAGAACAGGATGCATCCAATGATGAAAACCAGGATCGTCAGCAAAACCAGATAGCCAACCGGTTTATTCCGTTCGAGACCAATCCAAATCCGGCAAAGTCCAAGGACCAATACTGCGAACATCACCAGTACGGACGAAAATCGGGGCAGCATAAAGCTGGAAAATGATTCGACCAATCCCCGATCTTTCAACTCAGTCGCGGTCTTCAGAACAGCCGATGCGCAAGCCTTTCGAATTTCCAGGATCGCTTTCCCGTCGCCGGAACACGTCGCTGAAAGGATCGTTTGGTGCAACAGTGGAGCCTTGATTGACGTTTCAAAAAGACTCGACAGTCTTCTGTTGGTGACGTTGGCTTTGAGGCTGCCATCATGGCTCAATTGGGCGATCGCGGCATCCACCGGGCCCTTTGGTCCGTGACTAAGAAAAGCAATCTCTTCGACGCTCAGTTGTTTCGTAGTTTTTTCCAAAGCCACCGAATCCAGTGTTTCCCGATCACGCAGCACAATTCGCAATACAATGGCTGCCACCACGCCCATAGCGATGGTCATCGAATAGAAGATCAGGAAATCATGCGCATTGAAATTGAACGGGTTCATTTGAGCCAGACACAACGGAGCGATAGCCAGTGTGCTGGCTGGGGCCGTTGTCGGTGATGGATTCATGTCCCGATCCAAACCTGCCTTGCCCACAAACAGCGTTCGAATTTTGGACATGCATTGACGAAGCAAATAAGCAGGACGCGGCAGCACCAGGTTGCGAGCAATGTTCACCCGTTGGAACAGGACGTCTTCCCCAAACCGTGTCTCGGCGTTGGGCCAAACGTCAGTCGGTGGTTCTTGGCCGAAGAAACGCCGGTAGGAATCTTTGGTTCGCGCGTACCAATCGGTGAACTTTTCCTGCTCGTTCCCTCCACCGGCCGTTGGCCCATGATGCAAAGGGCGTCCGGCGATCCTTCCGCACAAATTGTTCCAGTACGAATCGGTGTAAATCAGGTGGAGGTGCCATGCCTGATCGACCTGGTCCGACGGCGTTACCGGATGCCCGGCATGGAGCATCAGAAACAGAAACTTCCGGTACTCGTTGACAACCACGACTGCCTGCGCCAAGTCCCAGCCGTTTTCGCGCGCCAGTCGGGCTTCGAAAGACAACGCAACTCCCGGCGGCGTCAACCGCATCTCACAAAGTTCCGCGTAAACTTCCTGGTGATCAGCGTTCATGAAAAAACTCCTGTTCAACGCCGGTATACTTTTTCGCGTGTTGATTCCATCGTTTTGCCCAAGGGCCAAGCAATTGATGGCAATTGTTGACGGCAATTGTTGACGGCAATTGATGGCAACCGATGATGGAAACTGATATCGACCCTCAGCCAGTTTATCCGTCCGGAGCCAGTAATTCCAGCTACA
>JBGSXT010000284.1:0-5687 GCA_041751295.1 Mariniblastus sp. | reverse complement strand
TCGACGACTTCATTAACTCACTCGCGCGGAAGGGAAAGCCGACATGACAGAGACGCGAAAACTTTTTGTGCTTGATACCAACGTCATTCTGCATGACGCCCGCTGCATCGAAAACTTCGAAGAGAACGATGTCATCATTCCCATCACCGTATTGGAGGAAATCGACAGGTTCAAACGGGGCGGCGAAGATATTCATTTTCAGGCCAGACATTTCATGCGGTCGCTCGATTCGCTGACCGGGCCGGTACTTGATGAGCGGGGCGTTTGCCGCGGGCCAGGTCTGGGGCAGTTGCGGATTGTCTGGATGCCCCGCATGGATGAATCCGTGAAATCGGCGTTCATGAATGACGTGACCGGTCAGTCGATTTATGCCCACATCAGTCTCGAAAAATGCGAACGTTCTCCGCTGGCTGATTTGGCAGGCGAATTGCTATAAGAGTTTCCGGTCGGATTGCTGACGGAAGAATCTGCGATTCGAGTTTTTCGTCACGAATTCGGCATAACGGTCGACCAATTCGTCCAGAGACTTCTCCAGCCATTCTTCGAACTGGGGAAGTTTAGCATGATCGATGCGAACTGCCACAACATTCGGTTCCGAGTCGGGAGCGACTGGCTGATTGTGTTGATTGGTGTTCATGATCATCTCACTTTCTGTCCGTTGGATCGAGTGAATCCTCGATAGTCTGACGTAATGCAACTACGGTGCCATACCAGGTATTATGTTAAATTTTGCAAAAAATTTGAGAAAATGAACTGATTTGGTCGGTTCCGGTTTCAATACCTTGGCGGTCGACGAACGAAAGATCAACACTTTGATGACTGGACACCTCAGATTGAGACAGGTTCGCCAGACTGGACTGCGTCAAACATCCGCTCGCTTGAAACTGGTGAGTGATTCGACTTCAGTCAATGGGCGATTGGTTTTGTTCGCGATTTGGACTTGGCGGCAATCGAGAATCAGAATCCGCGCCGGACCTTGCCTGAGTCAGCGTCTGTTCGGCCATTTGAAATTGTCCAGTGGCACGATAGGCGGTGGCCAGCGTCTTGAGGATATCTGGCGAAGTTCCATGTTTGGCAATCGCCCTGTTGATGAGTGCGATCGCCATTTTTGGATCGGCACCAGTATCGGCTGGACCATGGTTTGGACAGGTCACATGAAAGTCAGCCAATCGCTGGAGTGCCAGACTGGATTCAGCGATCTCGATTGCCGCTTCGAAATGGAATTTGGCATCCGACCATTGTTCCAGTTTCATGTAAGCGTCCCCGGCATTGCACAGGGCGATCGCTTCGTCAGGCCGCAGACTGACAACGGTGCGATAGTCGTTGAGCGCCAGTTCAAACTGATGGGTCGCAAAAAAGCAATGGCCTCGACCGGTTCGTGCTTGAGTATCGGTCGGGTCATCGGCGATCAATCGCGAATAGTCGGCGATCGCCTGTTCATACAACTTCAAATGCAATCCGATTTCAGCGCAGTTGAACCAGGCGTTACTGTTTTTGCTGTTCAACCGCGTCACTTGCCTGAATTTTTCGAGTGCTGGTTCGTATTGATCCATTTGTACATGCACCAAGGCCCGTCCCATCCACGCCCGCCAGTTCAGCGGATGATTCTGAATGACGTGATCAAATTTCCCAATGCCCAACTGCCGTTGTTCTTCGGCTTGATCGGTCAGCCCCATCTGCATTAGCGCCCCTGCGTTTTGGATGTATTTTTCCGCGCTGCGATTCTCCGACCAGCCGATCAGCTTGGTCAGGTATGTGCGGTCTTTGTCGGCAAGTTCCTTCTCCAGCAGACTTTCGCACCGCTGGACAATCTGCTCAAAATCTGACGTTCCCGCCGCCGATTGGGTCAATTTGTAGATCGACTGAATTTCGATCTGAACAGGATCATCGATCGTCATGGGTTGTAGCAGCTGGGCGTTCAGTTCGGCACTTGAACCCCAACAGCTGACGAGCAGGAAAGCACCAATTGGTAACAACTGAAGGAACGTTTGGTTACGTTTTGAAAACGGGCTGTTCACAGCTTCCCTTCCGTGGATTGGGTTGTCAGGACTGGCTTTTATTCGTGAGGTTCTGTCATTCGCATCGGATCGAGCGCTTCGTTCAATGTCGCTTCCGGCAGAATATTCTGTTCAGTGCAGAGCTGGCGAATAGTCTTGCCCGTCGCAAAGGCTTCCTTGGCCAACTTGGATGCCTTCTCGTATCCGATGAAAGGATTCAGGCTGGTCACCATGGACAGGCTCTGTTCGACAAATGATTCGCAGACTTCAATATTTGCTTGCATATCGGCGGCACAGAATTCGACAAAGGCATCGGTCCCTTTCGACAACAGCCGAATGCTTTCGAGAACCGTATAGCCCATGATGGGCATCATAATATTCAATTGGAACTGGCCGCCGGTAGCGCCGCAGATGGTGACCGTTTGATCATTGCCCATAACTCGGGCGGTCAGCTGCATCATGCTTTCGCTCATCACAGGGTTGACTTTGCCAGGCATGATCGAGCTGCCTGGCTGGCGGTCGGGCAACGCGATTTCAAAAAATCCACAGCGCGGTCCGGAACCCAGCCAGCGGATATTATTGGCGACGTTGAACAGCGTCGAGGCAATCGTTCGCAAGTGACCGTGACAGGACACCAATCCATCCCGTTGGGCATTGGCTTCGAAATGATTGACCGCTTCCACGAACGGTATGCCCGTTTCGATGGCCAGCACCTGTGCCACGCGATGACCGAATTCCGGATGCGTATTGATCCCTGAGCCGACTGCAGTTCCGCCAACCGGCAATTCCAGAACGTCATCCAGTGCCGATTGGGCCCGCTGGATCGAAAGTTCAAGCTGCCGCGCCATGCCGCCAATTTCCTGACCAAGCCGCAGGGGAGTTGCATCCATCAAATGCGTTCGCCCGATCTTGATCACCTGGTCCCACTCGATCGATTTTGTCTTCAGCGTATTTGCCAGATTCGTTAACGCGGGGACCAATGCGTTTTTGATTTCGTAACCCACCGCGACATGAATCGCGGTCGGAAAAGTATCGTTCGTGCTCTGTCCCATGTTGACATGGTCATTGGGATGAATCGGCTTATCAGCGGAAAACCGTTGGCCTCCAATGATTTCGATGGCCCGGTTCGCAATGACTTCATTGGCATTCATGTTACTGGAGGTGCCCGAACCCGTCTGGAATACGTCGATAGGGAAGTCCGCATCGAGTTTTCCCTCGATCACATCCCGGGCGGCAGCCAATAGTGCTTCAACCTGAGAGTCATCGAGCGGGTGTTTGCCGCTGCCCGTCAGTTTTCCCAAATCACGGTTAGCGACCGCACAGGCAAACTTGACTCGCCCCATGGCATGGATCATTTCCGGGGGTATTCGCCAACTGGAGATGGGAAAGTTTTCGATGGCCCGTTGGGTCTGCGCGCCATAGTAGGCGTCTGCCGGAACTTGGACTTCGCCCATTGAGTCCAGTTCAGTTCTCATCGGTTTAGTAGACAACTTGTCGATCATCGTCATGTTTTGTCCTGCGATATTTTCGATCGCCTTCCCGCATGGAATCGTAGTGAATTACCAAAGTTCAACCAAGGCGAAGGCAGAATGCTAGCCTCGCGAAAGAGCCAGGAGGCGGTTCCTGGTTACGTTTTCAAATTCAGGCAATACTGCTCAATGATTACGTCGAGCAGCTTGCCTGTCTCGCTCCGACCTTGGACAAATTGGCGGGCCGCCGTTCAAGGCGACTATTCCGATCCAATCAGGTCCAAAGCTCAGAATTGTGGACAATAACAATGGTTTTTGGTTTCCATTATCTGTTACATTTCGTCCAACTGCGTTAATGCATATTCCCGTTTCGCAGTCTAATATAGCAGACGTGATTTGCATGTCGCGACCATCCGAGGCGCTTGCGGTTCGCGACTGATCAGGATCATTGAATGAGCATTTCCGAAATTGAATGTTTTGGGCCGATCGTCTCCCAGACGCGGGAGCTGGTTGAACAACAATTGGAACGCTACCTGCGGCTGGATTCCGGTTGCCCCGAACACCTTGCATCCGCGATACATTATTCGCTGATGTCGTCAGGAAAACGCCTGCGGCCGCTGTTGGTGCTGGCCGCCGCGCATGTTTGTGACGGCCACATTCCTGACGCCTTGCCGGCGGCCTGTGCGGTCGAGATGATTCATACTTATTCGTTGATTCATGACGACCTTCCCGCAATGGACGACGATGACCTGCGCCGGGGCCAGCCGAGTTGTCACTTGGCCTTTGACGAAGCCACGGCAATTCTGGCAGGCGACGCCTTGATCCCGCTGGCCTTTGAAGTCATTGCCCGCGACATTCGGCCTGCAGAAATCGCCCTGAGATGTGTTTCCGAACTGGCAATCGCGTCGGGGGCATCGCAACTTGTCGGCGGACAAGCGGATGATTTGCAGCTCCAGCATTTGAATATTGACCTTGCCCATCTGGAGGAAATCCATCGCCGGAAAACCGGAGCCCTGTTTACGGTTTCGCTCCGAATGGGCTGTATTTGTGCCCAAGGAACGCCGCAACAGCTCGAATCACTCTCCGATTATGGAAAACATCTGGGACTTGCCTTCCAGATTACCGATGATCTGTTGGATTTATCCGGCGATGAAGTCAAAATAGGGAAGCGGACGGGGAAAGACTCGAAACGGGGTAAACGGACCTATCCGGAATTGATCGGAGTCCAGGCCAGCAAAAAACTGGCCAGTGACGCTGCCGAAAACGCGATCCAATCGTTGGCTTGTTTCAACCAAGTTGCCGACGACCTGCGTCGATTTGCCAAATTTGTTGTGAACAGGAATTTTTGACCGATGGTAAAGCTGCTTCCCAAAATTGAATCGCCACTTGATCTGCACTCCATGACAGCGGACCAGCTGGAAACTGTGGCCCAGGAAATCCGTGAAACGCTGTGCAATCTGCTCAGTCTGCGGGCGGCCCACTTTGCGTCGAACCTCGGTGTGGTTGAATTGACTCTGGCTTTGCACAGCACTTTCGATTTTCGCAAGGACCGCTTGATCTGGGACACTGGGCATCAGATTTACCCGCACAAACTTGTGACTGGTCGTTACAGCGAATATGAATCCATCCGCACGCGGGGCGGATTGATGGGTTACCCCAATCCAAAGGAAAGTGATTACGACCTGTTTATGACCGGGCATGCCGGCTGCAGCCTGTCGACGATGGTTGGTTTGCGCAGCGGTGACGATATTCTTGGCATCACCGATAATCACAGTGTTGCCGTGATTGGCGACGGGGCGTTCCCCTCCGGAATCGTATTCGAAGCGATCAACAATGCCAGTGAATTGAAGAGCCGGATGATGGTGATTCTCAATGACAATGAAATGTCAATCTGCCCTCGTGTGGGTGGCATCGCGACCTATCTCGACCGATTGAGAAGCAATCCGATCTACGCTGGAATGAAAGCAGAGATTGTCAACATGCTGAACCGGGTGCCCGTGCTGGGCGATCCGACAGAGAAGCTGTTGTTCCAAATCAAGGAAGGGGTCAAAGCCGGCCTGCATGGCGGCATGATGTTCGAGGAGTTCGGATTCAAGTATTTTGGCCCGATCGACGGGCACAATATCAGGCTGTTGAAAAAGTATCTGAACATGGTCAAAGACATTGACGGACCAGTCTTGCTGCATGTATTGACCAATAAAGGGCATGGTTTCAAACCGGC
>JBGSXT010000283.1:0-7831 GCA_041751295.1 Mariniblastus sp. | reverse complement strand
ACCACGCGTAAAAACGACTCGACCGGTCCACCCCCCGAAGCATCCGGAACAGCCAACTCGCGAATGAAATCACCAAAGAATCCAACGACGATGGCCACCAGCGAAGCGATCATGGTCACCGGCGAACTTAAAAACGTGCTGAATGCGACCCCCATCGAAATGACGATCATCATCTGGCACCAGATACCAAGGTACCCTTTCAGGAAATTTCCAAAGTACAGCCCATCCGCGCTGCGAAAATAGATGTCTGCGCGGGCGCACCCGATGTACTGGTTCTTGTCTTCGCATTTCAGGATCAATCGCAATTTGCCATTTTTGGCAAAATCATCGAAAAGATCAAAGAGTCCCTCCTGCTCAAACGTTCCATCGGGAGCCACGATGCGGCCCGGCTGGACGCGATTGATGGGCAGCGTCTGGATATTGAACTCGTTGGTTTCAAAAATGATTGGCTCGGAAACAATACGGCTTTCGACCGCTTCATCAACGACGCTCTCGAATCGCAGACTGCCCAAAACTCTTCGTTCGATATCTCCTTTGGTCGTGCGAAATACGCCCAATGTCATTTCCAGCGGCAGGATATCGTCATCGCCAAACGCGGATTTGTTGAAGTCTTCAAACTCAAAAATGGCGCTGGAAAGCGACGTCGGACCGCGCCACGTTCCGCCGTCAACAAATCCCCGATAATCCCATTCGTGGCCAACGTTGATTCCGCCCGGTCGAAGTTCACCGTCACGATCGGTGAATTGCAGCGATGTCGCGTAGACCGGTACCCGGGCTCGAAAATATCCGGTGGCGTTGCCGAGTTGAACCGTCGCGTTTTCGTCCTCACCGGCGACATCAATCCGATGGGTATGACCTGCCGTCGGTTCAGTGAGCACACGGTAATACGCGATAAATCCGTTTTCCTGAACCTCCTGCTTCCAGATATTTGCGGTGTCAGTCGGCTGTGGGGCTTTTGGCGCACGCACGTCGTTCATCACCGCCAACCGATGGCGATGCCCGGAAACCGATTCGGTTTCAGCGGCCAGGACAACTCCAGGCGAGACCCGTTTGCCTCGTGCATCCAACATCGTCTCCTGATCGACCTCAACAAACTCCGTCATGGTCTGCGTTGAAGCGTCGCCAATCCGATGGGTGTGGGACAATCCCCGCCATACGAACAGGAAGCTGATGATCGCCATGGCCGCCAGCAACACGGTACCAAGCAATCCAAAACCGACGATGCGGCCAAGTACGATTTCCGACGAACGAACCGGCTTGGTGACGACTGTGAAAATCGTCCGATTTTTGATGTCTTCTGGCAGACTGAAGGCGCTCAGCAGCATGCCCATCAGCAGCACCAGCAATTGCGTCCCCCAGAGCACGAAGTTCACGTAAATTCGATCCGGATTCAGCGTGTTGGCCTTCATGAACCAGCCGCCGAAGAGTAGCGTCAGCGCAAAAATCCCAAAGGTCACAAGAATCACTTTGCGTCGCATGGCTTCCTTGATCGCAAGTCGCGCAAGGGCCCAAACCCGTCGAATCGAAATCCCCAGAAAATCCGGAATCGCTCCACTGATCACCTGGGCGACCACATAAAATGCTTCGAACGGTCCATGTCGAAACGATGCGATCACGTACCCCAGAAATATTCCGGCCAACGTAGCTGCCAGCACAATCCCCAACAGCAGCAGCAACGCCGGCTGACTCTGATCGTTGCCGTAAATCAGCCACTCGAGAAATTTCGGAAAACTTTCAACAACCATAGCGAACACTTAATCCTTGATCATTTCCCGCGAACCTTCCGAACGCAAACCGGGTCGATCCTGTCGCTCACGAACAATATCAAGGAACAGTTCTTCCAGCGTGGTTCGAGGATTCTCAATCGACAGAACTTCGCCGCCGTATTTGGCAACGATTTGGCGAATCTCATCCTGGGCCTCGACTGGCAACCCCTTTGTACGTACCTGGGTTTCATCCGTAACCTGCAACAGTGTATCGACCCGCCCCTGTTCGGTCATTTCACCCTGGTACAAAATCGCGATCCGATCACAAACGTCCTGGACATCGGCCAGCAAATGACTGCAAATCACTACCGTTTTACCTCTATTTTTCAGCGAGATGATCATGTCCTTCATTTCGCGCGTTCCGATCGGATCCAGGCCGGAAGTTGGCTCGTCAAGCAAAATCAGTTCCGGATCGTTGATCAATGCCTGAGCCAATCCAATGCGACGCGCCATGCCCTTGGAATATTCCTTCAGTTGCCGCCGTTTGTCCCGTGTCAAACCGACCATCTCGATCAATTCCCGGGTCCGTTGTTTTCTCACGCTGGTCGGCATGTCGAATAACCGACCGTAGAAATCGAGTGTTTCTTCTGCCGTTAAAAACCGGTACAGATACGATTCTTCCGGTAAGTAACCAATCCGTTCATTCTTGGTGACCTCTGTCGCGTCCTGGCCAAATATTAACGCCCGCCCACTGGTCGGAAACAGCAGACCCAACAACAGCTTGATGGTGGTCGATTTGCCCGAACCATTGGGTCCCAACAATCCGAAAATTTCACCTTTACGAATTTCGAGATCCAGCGCCATCAGAGCGCGAACTTTTGGTCGCCCCCAAAAATCGCGATAGACCTTGGTCAGGTTTTGCGTCTCGATCACAACGTTTTCGTCGTAATCCGGGTTGGACTGCTTCAGTCGCTCTGTGTGGCGCTGCGAAACTGCTTCGGCGGACATCGGGATTGATCACTCCACAAGGCGACTCTTCGCCAAAAAATAGGGTTGGTTTCGTGGTCTCGAATTGGGCGCGGTCGCGTCCCCCCAACAGGGAGACTGTCACCCACCGCTTGGCCTGACGAGCCCGTTTCGGCCGATCATGATAGTCGAAATCCGACTGCATACGAAGGACGCAACGACCACATTTGACAGGACTCACCTCAAATTTGATACGTCCCAACAAGGTTGTCAGTTCGTTTCAATCTCTTTTTCCAGCGGTTCAGTTTTTGATCTGTCTGACATCCGGATTTGCGGTATAAATTGCCGGACCCATTCGGGGCTGTTTCCAGGCAACGGTTGCGAATCCACCAATCTCTGTTTTCGATAATGAAACATGCATGTCGGAATCGACGCAGATTAAATCCGACTTCATCGGCCAGCTCTTCGCTCGGATCAATTACGAGCAACAGGCTCGGTTGTCACCTGGCGACTTCAAGCTCAGCAACATGATTCGGCTGTTGGAACGACTGGGCAATCCGCAGCTGAATTATCCGGTTGTCCATGTTGCCGGCACCAAAGGCAAAGGGAGTGTGTGCGCGATGATTGGTTCGATTTTGTCCCATCGGACCGAATCCGGGAAATGTGATCCAGCGGCTGACGTGCCGGGTCAAAAGGTGGGTGTCTATTCCTCGCCCCATTTGGACCGAATCAATCAGCGAATTCTAATCGGCGGCCAGGAAATCTCTGACGAATTGTTGAATGATATTTTGGGCAACTTCGATCCCATTATTCGTAAATTTGACCAAACGGCGCAAAAATCCCGAACGAAGCAATTGACTTTTTTCGAAGTGATCACTGCGGTCGCGTTTCAGGCGTTCTCCGATGCCGGAGTTGATGTCGCAGTGCTTGAAGTCGGCATGGGCGGACGGCTCGATTCAACCAACGTCTGTCAACCTGCCGTTTGTGTGATCACCAACATCAGCCTTGATCATACGCGACAACTGGGGTCGACGGTCGACAAGATAGCCGCCGAAAAAGCCGGCATCATCAAAAACAGTGTGCCTGTCGTCAACGGTGCGATTGGGCCAGAGACCAAAACCGTCATCGAGGCGGTCGCTGCTGAACGTGAATGCCAAATATTCCATCTGCACCGCGACTTTGCCTTTCAACCAGACGCGCAGTCGCCGGGCCAGTTTTCCTATCAGTCACATTTCAATAATACAAATTTTCAACTGTCGAACTTGTACGTTGGCATGCGGGGACGACATCAATATGAAAATGCCGCCTTGGCCATTGCCGCCTGTCAACAGCTGTCGCTGGCTACATTCAATTCAATATCTGCCGATTCTGCAAGCTTGAATCAGCCGCAAATAGGCCAGCAGTGGGGCCCGCAGAGCAAGGTTGTCGTTCGGGAAACGGCCATTCGCCAAGGCCTTGCTGCCACCACGCTGCCGGGAAGATGCGAGGTTTTTGGCAGTCATCCGATGGTCGTCCTCGATATTGCCCATAATGTTGCTTCCACTGCCGCTCTGGCAGCAACTTTAACATCCGACATGCCGGACTTCCAATCCGCGAATGAGCGGATATTGATCTTTGCGGCCAGCCGAGAAAAAGATGTGGCCGGCATGGTTGAAACCTTGGTAAATCTGTTCGACCGAATCGTCGTCACGCAATATCAGGACAATCCTCGTGGCCGGCCGGCAATGGACGTGTTCAAAATTGTATCGCGATTGTGCCGTAAAACCGCCCATTTGATCGACGTCTCCATCGCAGAATCGCCTACCGCTGCTTGGCAGCAATTCATGGACAGCCGCGATCCATGCCGGGCGATATGCATCACCGGTTCGGCTTTTCTTGTTGCCGAATTGCGTCCTGCCGTCGTGCAATGGTCAAATAATCGTTGCTGAAAACTGTGGAAGTCGATACGATCAAGGCTCGCCCGATCGAAGGGCAAAAAAACAACGTTCATTTCAGTTAACATTCATGGAAACCACGTAACATGGCAGGCAGCGAACGACGAAGAGAACTCAGACGACGGCGACATCGCAACAGCAAAGTCCCCAAGTTGATCAAGCGAGCCGAGAATGCTTCAGCCACCGATCGAAAAGTCATCGCGGATAAACTTCGCGCTTTGACTCCCGGTGCCGAAGTCATCATCGAACGGCTGGAATTGGCCAAATAGACGGGACTGCCCAAGTCGGGAGTCGACAATCAGCTTGCGATTCGGAATCATTGACAGGGTCTGAACGCTATCGGTAGATGAAAATAGATCTGTAGGACGAATTGCTAATTCGTCCCTGCGTTGGATCGGAAGAATCAGCAATTCGTGCTACATTGCCGGTCGCCTAACTCGAGGAATTTTCCAGTGTCAGTCCAAACAGAAACAAAACGCAAAACGGATAGACAGGTGTTGGACGTTCCCGATGCAACGTCGGTCCAGCCCGGTGGCTTCGACCTGAAATTCCATTGGCGCATTCTCGGCAGCCATGCGCCCGTGTTTCCAGGTTTCGAAATTGATATTTGCGATCGCGTGTTCGACAAGGAAAAACCGGACGCAGTCTGGCATCGGGAACGGGCACGAGGAATTTTGCGCGATCATCCGGAAGTCAAAAAACTGTTTGGCCGCAGCCTGTGGACCGGATGTTGGTGTGTTTGTATCGCCGCTGCTCAATTGGCCATCAGCCTGGCTGCCCCACAAATGACCTGGTGGTTGATCCTGTTGATCGCCTACACATTTGGCACGATGGCCAATATCGCCCTGTTCAATCTGGCTCATGAATGCAATCACGCGCTGGTGTTCGAGCGAAAAAGCTGGAACCGTTGGCTTTTTACATTGACCTCGATGCCGATGCTGCTTCCGGCGCATCATACCTGGTGGATCGAACATCATGTCCACCACAATGAATTGGGTGCCAGACAGGATTTCGTGAAACGCCGTCGCTCGATCCTGTTACACATGAAAGACCGCATTTTCGGGCACCCTGTGTCCGGCCGGATTCGCAACTTGCTGGGCTGGACGACGACGCCATTGTTTTCGCCGATTGCGGTGTTCGTATTGATGGCTCAGACGATTCGCAGCATTCTGGGGTTGTTTGTCTTTGCCGTCACCGCAATCGCCAATCGAAAAATCAAACCGGATCGCTTGGCGCTAAAGTTCTTGGCGGATGAACATCTGATCTCAGGCTATCGAAAATATGGCATCGAGACCTGGGCCGTGACGTACCCGATCATGTGTCTTGGCATGGTCGCTAGTCTGTGGTTTTTTTTCGGTGTGAAATCTGTGGCTTATCTGCTGCTGAGCGCGTTGTTCATGGCCGGTTTCTTGCACCCGCTGGCGTTCGGATTCATGCTGAGCAATTCGCATTTCCACGGATTTCGGTCGTACCAGCCAACTTCATCCTATTACGGCTGGCTGAACTGGATCTCGTTCAACTTTGGTTTGCACACGGAACATCACGATCTTGCCTCGATACCCTGGTACCGACTTGGGCAGCTGCGCCGGATGGCACCCGAATACTACGAACCGTTGCTCAAGACCCGTTCGTTTTCAGCACTCGCATTCAAGTTTGCGTTTGGCCCTCGGGACGACTTCAATAACGAAGAGCATCGCAACGAACAGATGCTACATCAGGAAACGGTCGCTGCTACCAACTGACGACGGGTCGCAACATGAAAAAAGCCGACATTCGAACGAATGTGGGCTTTGAATTTACTTTAAGTGGTTGCTTACGGCCAAAACCTGGCCGCGCGTGTGGGCGAAATCCTGTTCAGCTAAACGACCGCCAACAGTTCGTCCAATTCGGCGATTTCAGATTTCAACGTCTCGATTCGACCTGAACGCTGAATCTGTTGCAATAGTAAATCCCGCCCTTTGGCAGTATGAACCCCGACGCAACGGCTGTCTTCAAAACTGACTTCTGTAGGAACGACGTCGACGATTTCGATTTCCGAATTCCCGATAGTGTAATCCACCCGGAACCGGATCTGCCGGTTATTTTCTTCGTCCTCCCATGTCATGCACGTGCTACCCATTACTCGCTCCCATTTGTTGCTAATAAGTTTAAAAATTGAAAATTCAATATTGAATCATCTGTTTTAGTTGAACAATCGACAAAGTTCCCCTGTCAATTCGCAGAATTATTGGAGAATCTGGCAAACTGGCAATCCGAATTCGCCAAACTTTTTTCCGGTCTGGCCGTGGCCGAAACCGCCACGGTTGCGAATCAAGACAGGCTCCCCGTTGTAATGACGAAGGGGCGTGTTATTTCCCATTAACCAGTTTCGTTGCCAGCAAAGATCATCGGATTTATTTCTGTTCGAAAAAAAAGTATTTTGCTGGAATTTCCGGTTTTTCCGATCTACCAGTCAAAACACTCGATCACAAACAGGCAAAACCACCGGCTTTCGAGAATTCCGAGGCCGAACAGCAATGTTTTTCAATGCGGCCCCAATCGGTTCGAAGCTCGAGTCCGCATTTGGAACAAGGCAAGTGGCAAGTATCAAGTTGCTCGTAGGACGAATTGCTAATTCTTCCTACACGGCGATTGGACGATTTAGCAATTCGTCCTACAGGATTTTCTCACCTGCTGCGAGATTAGAGATTCCCGCGCCGGGCCTGCTCCAGTTCGAGCGATTCAAACAGTGCCTTAAAGTTTCCCTTGCCGAACGATTCGCTGCCGCGGCGGCAGATGATTTCGAAAAACAAGGTGGGCCGGTCCTGCAATGGTTTCGTGAAAATCTGTAGCAGGTAGCCCTTGTCGTCCCGATCAACCAGCACGCGCAGGTCCTTGACGCGATCTTCGTCTTCGCGAATTTCACCGACCCGATCCCAGACCGCGTCGTAGTAACTTTCAGGGATTTCCAGGAAATCGACCCCTCGACGGCGCAGTTCGCCAACGGTGCCAATTTCGTCCTTGGTCAACAACGCCAAGTGCTGGATGCCGGGCGTCTGGTTGTGCCAATCGAGGTACTCTTCAATTTGACTCTTGCGTTTTCCGGCTGCTGGTTCGTTGATTGGAATCTTGATCAGTTCGCGACCGGAATCCATCACTTTGGACATCAACGCCGAGTACTCGGTCGAAATATCTTTATCGTCAAAGTGCTTGAACAGCTTGAAGTCCAGCACGTCTTCGTACCAT
>JBGSXT010000282.1:0-2042 GCA_041751295.1 Mariniblastus sp. | reverse complement strand
AGACGGTGATGGCCCACCAGAATGTAACTCTGTTCGGATTGCCGATCGTTTCGCGACGACGGGTTGGATTCACAAAGATCGATCCAGAACTTTCGAGACAGTTGTTCATTGAAATGGGCCTGGCTGAATCCGATGTACGGGAACAGTTTCCATTTTTGGAGCACAATCGCCAATTGCTGAACACGGTTGAAAAACTGGCAGCCAAGTCCCGCCGCCGGGAATGGGTCATCGACAGCCGAATGCTGATCGGTTTCTACGACGAGCGTTTGCCAGCCGATTGCGTCGACACGGCCTCGTTGCGTCGGGCGTTGAAGATCGATTCGATTTTGGATGGCGAGCTGCAAATGCAAATGCCTGACCTTGTTTCCGAGGGGGACCTTGAGCCAGTTGCCAGGGACTATCCCGATTCGATTCAGATCGGTTCGATGCAACTGCCAGTTGAGTATCGATTCACACCGGGGCAAGAATTGGATGGAGCCACGGTCCGGATTCCGGAAGAAGGACTGGGGCAGATCGACGATGTCCAAGCGGGCTGGCTGATCCCCGGTTTGAGTCAATTTCGCATCATTTCCATGATCAAGAGCCTGCCCAAATCGATTCGCCGGAATCTGGTACCTGTGCCGGAAACAGCGCTACGTGTCGCAGACAATATCGGGCCAGCAGACGGGTCCTTTGCCGTCGCGGTCGCGAAACAGCTGAGCTTGATTGCGGGCCAGCGCGTGGCCGTCGAGATGTTTGACCCGTCTCGTATCGACGAACATCTGTTGGTCAATCTGCAGGTGGTCAACGAACAGGGAGATTTGATCGCCCAGAGTCGCAATGTCAATGAATTGCGCAAACAGTTTAGCAGCGATTCGAGGAACTTCGTAGAAATCAGCGACAGTCAATGGAATCAGGATGGAATCACAACCTGGACGTGGGACGAATTACCACGGGAAATAATCGTGCGACGCGGAGCAACAGCGGTGGCCGTGTTTCCAGCAGTTGTCGATCAAAAAAACGACGTCGGGTTGCGACTGGTCCCAACACGCGAATTGGCCGATCAGCTGACGCGTGCCGGCCTGCTCCGGCTATTCGCGATTGTTCTGAAAAAGAAATTGAAACAACAGGTCCACTGGTTGCCGGATTTGGATCGGCATCAACTGAAACTGGTTTCGCTGGTTCCACCCGACCAATTCAAACAGGGTTTGATGGATCTAATCACGCGGATCGCGTTCCTGACCCGGATCCAGCCTGTCCGGACCCAAAAGCAATTTGAGGAACACATCAACCAGGCGACAGAGCGGATATCGATCGCAACTTTAGAGGTCGCCAAATGGTTGCCTCGATTTGCCGATTGCGTGCATGCCGCGCAATTGGCCAGAGAATCGATGCCTGCCGATTTCGCGGTCGCTGCGGGGAATATAGCTCGGCAGCTCAACCAGCTTGCCGGGCCTGGATTTCTTGCTTCGACCGAATGGGAATGGTTGCAGCACTTCCCCCGTTACTTTGCGGCGATCACAATTCGCTGTCAAAAACTCACAGCTTCAACTCTTCGCGCCGATATCGCCTACCAGGCGGAAATCGAAAGATACTGGGTCCGTTACGAAAAAATCCGCGCCAACCACGTGGCTTTATCAGTCGTCGATCCGGAACTGGATCGCTTGCGCTGGATGATAGAAGAGTATTGTGTTTCACTGTTCGCACAAAAACTGGGTACCTGCTATTCGGTGTCTTCGAAGCGATTGGACAGCCAGATCGAAAAGATCCGAAGCGTTTGAGAGAAACACGGTTTTTTTGGAGTCGGCCAAAATCAGTGCTGTAGCCCGGGAAAACTGAAAATTATGCCGTTTTTTGCGTTGATCCTTCAGCTATCTGTTGACACGGGCGATGTCTTTGGCCGACAATGTCTTGAGATTTCTGTGTCCGAATTTGTGGGCTTCCAAAAACTTGAATTGTTCCCAGTGAGAGAATCATGAAAAAAAATTATTGTTTAATCGCGATTGTGGCATACTGTTGCGGCCTTACCGGCTCCAGCTTGGTCGCTCAATCGAACTGGGTCG
>JBGSXT010000281.1:0-2995 GCA_041751295.1 Mariniblastus sp. | reverse complement strand
CACACGAACACTTACGGCATCTGGATCAACATCGATGGTGGGAACCAAAACCATTGCCATTTTTCCGGGGCTGGCAAGTGCCACCGCTCCCTCACAGGAATTGTTCATGATTGAAAACCGCAGTCAGTTCGGCAATGATGGCGGTAAGGCTGAAACTCCCAGTGATGGGATCCTTGTCTGGCATATTGATGCAACGGTGAACCCGGCTGGTGATGACTTTTCTTTAGACAACTCATTCACATCGCGTAAATTGATCAAACTCATGAGAGCTGGGTCTTCAGCCGATTTTGGAGCCAGCGATCGGGCTGCGGCGAGTGACTACTATACTGCCGGACGTGAATGGTCTCCGACTTCTTCGCCCAGCAGTGCAGGATATACGGGCCCGACCAATATCGTGCTTTCCGATATTTCATCACCTGGCGAATTCATGACATTCCAAATTGGTTTTCAGGGACCATTGCCTTCGCGATTGCACGCACTTGCACAGGACGATACCAGAGATTCACCGGCCATCGCGGCAGTCAGCCGTTCGATTGGCACCGAGTCGCTGCGAATGGACCGGATTGAGGAACTTGACGAAACGCTTTCCTCGGCAAAACCGCATGAAATTGCCGCAGCATGGGACGCAGCAAAGAGAACAATGGCAGAAGGCGCGGAGCAGCAACAGCTCCAATTGGTAAAGCAGATGATCATGATGCACTGGGTAGCCAAAGACGGTCGTGTTGCCGTGAAAGTTTTTCTGGACCCCGAAAATGGATTTGATCAGGCGGGATTTGCCCGTGTGATGGAGGCCTGGGTAAACAGCGATCCAGCTTCGGCCGCCGACTGGTACTTCGCAGAATCGCAGAACGAGATTCGCGTATCGTCGAGCCTCGACGCCGGCAATCTGTTTGCCCGGAAACTTTTTGAATTTACTGCCTGGGAAAACCGGGAGCAAGCTATCGCATCGCTGGACAGTCTGACGCGAAGTTCGGAAATCGTTGGCGCAACGGAAGGCCTCCTGCAGGCAGCCAATGCCCACGGTATTGAAGCATCACAGCTCAACGAAGAGCTGAAAGTATTGAAACAGAATGGCCAAGTCGTGGATGCGATCAGAAAACTGAAAACGTCTATCCAGGAGTTTCAATCATCAATAGACAACAAAAGCGACGACCTGCTTCCCTTCATCCTAAAGGAAACAAAGTAGCGTCTTTCGGACGCCAAGGCATCGGCAGACGCGATTCGTTTTCCGTCGAGCGAATTGTCCTCGGCCATTCGCTCCAGAGGAGTTGTTGATTTGATTTTCATTTTTTCCAGCAACCGCGATTCCTCGGAACCTAGCCGTCGAGGCCACGGATTGATTCTCATCCATGAACAGCCGCATGACTACTCCAAATCGTCCGCTTCAATTTCTTCTTGGCTGTGCCGTCGGATTAACAGGACGACGACTGTTGATTCTTCAATGCGGAACAGTGCACGATGAGTTGGTCGCGAGCCGCTGCCATAGTGGAACTCGTAAAGCTGGAAAGAGACTCGACGATTCTCAGGCGCCAAGGGACACCTTTCCGGCAATTCCGAAAGCGTGTTGAGCGCCGCAATAAATCCTTCGTGCCAGCGGATCGCTTGAGATACCGAATGGTGATCAGCCCACCACAATGCTTCCTCAGCCATCGAGTCAACTGCTTTGGGTGTAAACCGGACTTCAAACATCATTGTTTTTCAGGAAAGCTGGCACGTTCACGTACCATCGAATCCGCTTCAGAAAGTGAAACGGTAGCGCCAGCGTTGGCTTGCCGGATACTTTCCTGCAACTTCTTCCAGGTTTCGTCTTCTTCGAGTGCCTTGATGGCACGCTGTGCTAATTCGTGATCCATCACGATGTAGATTCGGTTGGTCGTCGGATCGTGAAAATGAACCAACGTACCGGACCGTTGCTTCAACAACTCAGATTGTTCGGGAGTTAATTCGATGTTCATGCCGGTATTGTACACTTTCTGAAGTCCATGGATCAAGCTTTTGAACTATCACAAGGCTCAGCAACATGTGGAAAACATACAATACCAAGCCCATGCGTCTTACCAAAAACACGGAACTAACTTTATCGGAAACCAGTGGCAGAGTCACGACAAGTATAAAGCGTGGGGTAGAATCTCACTTTGCAAACATAAAACCATGCCCTTTGTGTCGCTGCTTCGCAGCTTCTATAAATTTCCTATCCCGATCATGGGGTTGCACCGAATGTCGCCGGTTTCACCCCATGCTTTACACCGTCGCTGCTCCGCAGCTAAAACCGCAACACCGTTGAATTGTTAATTTTTGACATGTTACCGATCACCAGTTCCACCATTCGTATCAGGTCGATGGTGTGGTGGAGTTCGCGGTTTTCGGCTTCGGTTAATAATGGGTTGATTCCGGTGATGCCTTTGTTTCGCAGGTAGTCGGTGATCTCTTCGTAGGTTTCCCAGTTCAAGCCTCGCTCGGCGTAAATTTGTTTTAAGGCTTCCGAATGCGGCGCGGATTTTTGGAAATCCCAAGTTGCTTCATGCCGGTCGCGGCCTTCGATGATGTCGATCACCATTGCGGCGGCTCCGCCGTAGGCTCCGATCAGGAATACTGGCTGATTGGCCTTGGCAGACAAATACACTTCCTCAAGCACGCCGGGGATGCGGCTCATGTACCACTTTTCCTGAGGCGGTCCCTCCAGTTGCTCCTTCACGGTCTTGCCGATCGATCCGCCCAGCACAATGCGAGCAGACGTTTCCGCCGTTTGAACTTCTCGCATTTTGGTCATGCCCAACGACCAGGCAAGTCGATGCAGTGGTGACTTTTCGGCTGGGAAGAAACTGGGTTGGCAACAAAATCATCGTGCAGCGTTTCATCGATTGTATCTGGTCGCTCGACACGTCGGAACTTGCCAACACTCATAAAATCGGCCTGAGCACTGACATCCGGTGCGGGCAGCGGCCAGCCGACATAGTTCAGGATCGGCTTGAGAACGTTAGTAGGGGTTTCCGAA
>JBGSXT010000280.1:0-4650 GCA_041751295.1 Mariniblastus sp. | reverse complement strand
TTACGTCCAGCAAATACGCGACCAATCGACGGGACGGGCCAACGACTTCATATTGAAACGCAATATTCTCAGGCGTTGAAACGCGGACCTGATTGTCGAGAATGCCCGGTTCCCGATTCCTGTTCATGATAAACTGTTGCGAACCGGCATTGATCATGGCGTTGAGCGACAATTGAAAAATCGGTCTGCTGCAGACGAACTCATTTACGGTTCGTTAACCAGCACGTATATCGTTCAAACGCAACTGTTAAGGCAGCACGCCAAGCAGGCAGCCGGCGGACAGATGCTGAAACGATCCATCCAGAATATCGGGAAGGAAGTCCGATTGCAACATTCGCAGCTACTTCTTCGACCAATCCCGTCGCTGGCGGGAACTGGGAATTTGCATTTTTTTACGATACTTGGTCACGGTTCGGCGGGCGACATTCAGCCCCTTCGATTTCAACAATTTGACCAGTTCGTCGTCGCTGAGCGGTCGGGATTTGTCTTCGTGGTCGACCAGTTTTTGAAGCTCGTTACGGATTTTATCCCACGCCACATCATCGCCTGCCGCGTTCGTTGTGCCACCGACAAAAAATCGACGCAGTGGAAAAATGCCGCGCGGTGTTTCCATCCATTTGTCGTCCACGGCCCGGCTGACGGTGGTCACATGCACGCCAACTCGATCAGCGATCTGTTGCATCTTGAGAGGTTCCAGCGATTCCGGTCCAAACTCAAAAAACCGGGTCTGATGATCGACAATCGCCTGAGCGACCCGTCGCAATGTATTGCGTCGCTGTTCGATCGATTCGATCAACCACTGGGCGGCGGTAATTTTTCGTTTGATGTATTCTTTTTCTTCAGCCGTTGCCTGACCGTTTTCCAGCCGCTTGCGATAGAAATTGCTGATGTACAGATTTCGGCCGGGCCCTTCCTCGATTTGTACGACATATTTACCATCTTCATCCAGTACCAGTTCCAGGTCGGGCTTGACTGACGGAACAAATCCGGACTCAAAGGCTCGAGCCGGTTTGGGATCCAGACGTCTGAGCTGTTCCCACGTCCGATTGATTTGATCAATCGACAACCCTGTCGATTTTTGAATATGCGGCAGTCGATTATGCTGCAAATCTTCCAAATGGTCATTGATCAAAACCCGAACCGCCGGTCGAAATTCTTCATCAATTTTTCCCAGCTGCAACTGCAAACATTCTTTCAGGTCCCGTGCTGCGACTCCCTCTGGCTCCATTTCTTGCACCCAGGCAAGCGCGTCGTTGGCATACTCGATGTCCCCCGGTTGGGCGTCCGCTGGCAGCAGGTCCTGCAGACTGGTTCTCAAATAGCCGCCATCTTCCGCATTCAACGAAGAAATGATTCGTTCACACATCCTCAGTGTCTTGGCATCAATCTGCGATTTGACCGATGCCAGTTGATCCAGCAAATAATCCTGAAGCGTGTCAGCTCGATCAATGACGTTGGCGATCATGTCGTTCTGCCGATCGCCAATCTCCTGCAGCCGATTGGAGGACAGGCTGGGACCATCAAAATGGTCCGGAATCTCCCGATCGAGATTCAGCAGACGCTCGAAGTCATCGGCATTGTTTTGGCCATCTTCGTCAATCACCAATTCCTTCTGGTCAACATCGTTGGCTTCATCGGCATCTGTCTTACGCTCTGATTCACTTGCATCCCCGGAGGTCGCTTCCTCCTCTGTTCGCTCCAACGCTCCATTTTCCGCCAGCTCCCGTTCAATGCGATCCTGCAATTCGGCTTGAGCCATCTGCAAAATCTCCATCGACTGGATCATCCGCGGAGCCAGAGTCTGGGTCTGCTTCTGTTGCAGATGTTGTCCGAATGAAATTTTCATCAATTGCTTTGAGCTTCAGGGAATCTGATATCTACATTGTACTGTCACAGTGAACGTGCGTTCAAAGGCTTCGACACATTATCCGGTGATTGTCGTAAACTGCATTTCAAATTTAGATTCTTAATCCACGCTTGAGCGGAAATTTCTGCGGATCAAGGCCGGAATCGCTCTTGGCTGGCTGAAAATGCCTCTACTACCGGTGGTAGGAAATATTATTGCGAGTAATCGCCAGCCAAAATTTCTCTGTGCCACGGAGTCCACGTCTGCGCCGATCGCTAATCGAACCGCAAAGCCGAACGAAAATCGGGTTTTTCCCGGCAGGATCGCAACAGGCAGACATTTCTATGTGTTGGCCTAAAAGGGCTGCCGACCGTTTATCGCATCGGCTACGATGTCCCTGTTGGTGTATTCCAAAATGCTGCCCTGCGTGATACCGCGGGCTAATCTCGTGATTTTCACCTTGAATTCTGACAGCAGATTCGAGATATGGAGCGCCGTTCCGTCTCCTTCGACGGTCGGATTGGTCGCCATGATAATTTCTGAAAAATTTCCTTTGGCGACCCGCGACACCAGCGGCTCGATCGTCAATTGTTCCGGGCCGATGTTTTCGAGCGGAGCGATTCGACCCAGCAACACATGAAACAGCCCGTTGTATTGCCCCGACTCTTCCACCGAAATAAGGTCTCTGGGCTGTTGCACAATGCAGAGCAGACTCTGATCCCGTCGTGAATCAAGGCAGATAGCGCAGAGCCTGTTTTCTGCCAGATTAAAACAGTTTTCACAGTAGCGGACGTTGTCGCGGACCGATCGGATCGAATCGGCCAGAGCCAGCGCTTCGTCCCGACCGATACGCAGAATGTGATACGCCAATCGCTCGGCCGATTTGCGACCAATGCCCGGCAGTTTGGCCAGCTGGTCTATCATATGCACTACGGAATCCGTCAACTCGGCCATGATCGCAATACTCACAAATCCATATCGTTTTCAGTTTGGTTTTTCCGTATCCGAATCAATGGTTGTACCATTCGGCATTCCGCCCCCCATCAGCTGTTTCAAGGTTTCATCCAGCCCACCGGGCAACTCGATTCCTCCAGTCATTTCCTGCATTGCTTTAACATGCAGTGCTTTCGACTTGGCAACGGCATCGTTGATCGCCGCAGGCAACAAATCCGTAACCATCTCGAGGTCTCCCTTGTCCTTTAACAAAGGGTCGATTTCGATGCTCAAAACCTGCCCCAACCCATTGGCATGTACGATCACCATCGAGCCGCCGGCCGATCCCTGCACCCGTTTGGATTTCAATTCGTCAGTAATACCCTCCAGCTGCCCGCCGAAATTCCGAGCTTGATTGAGCAACGATGCAATATTTCCCAAACCCTTAAACACGCCTGATCTCCTTCAACAAATTAAATCATTGGTCGTTTGATTGTATGCACGATCGACGTTGAACAGAACAGAACTTTCGCTCAACGTCGTTCGTCTGGATCGCGGAATTCAACGACTTCCGCATCAAATACCTCGATCGCGCTCTTGACCAGCGCATTCTGCTCCAGCTGCCGGATCATTTGCACTCGCGTCAGCTTCGGTGCCTTTGGCAGTTCAGATTCAGGTGTCGGTTCGGCGACGCAGTATTTAACCTGAATCCTTGTTCCGGCAAACTGTTCCAACGCAGTCCCCATCGCGCTCGCTCGATCAGACCGCCGGCAGAATTCCCAAATATGTTTGGCAGCAAACGTCACCACGATTGTCGAGTCGTCCGATAACTCGAGCGATTGATATTGGGACATCATATCCGCCGCCATGCCACCCAGATTCTTTGCTGCGGTCAGCCAAATCCCCTGCAAATTTTCAGCAGCAAGTCGAACCGTGTTCAAGTCGTTGGCTGTTTGGATACTTCGCGATGGTTCGCCGGTCTCCGAGGCGGATGCGACCGAATCCGTTAGCGAGTTGACCGCAGTCACTGTCGCTGGCGATTCTGACAATCGCCTGTTTGGCAAAGGTTCAATCAACGGTTTTTTTTTTGTTGGAACCGTCGGCTTATTTTTTCCGGTCGGCGAACCGTTTCCAAGCTGATCGAGCAGGTCCGCAAGCAGGTCCAGATTCTCGAGATTGCAACTGCGGACGATGGCCACTTCCAACAAGACCCTTCCGTGCATACTGGACTGCATTCGAGTAACACATTGGTCCAGAATTTGAATGACCGACAGGGTCGTTTCCAGTCCCAGGGTATCGGCCTTCTGTTTCAACTCGCCGATATCCGATTCGGTGCAGGTCAACAACGACTCCGCATCGGCTCCCACCCGAATCGCCATCACATCGCGAAAATAACCGAGTAACTGGGATGCAAACTGACCCGCATCGACTCCCCCGTCAATCGCCGCCGACAATTGGTTCAGGCAGTCTGCCGAATCCCTGCTGACCATCGCGGTCGCTATCGCGGTGACGCGACTTGTATCAGCCGTTCCCAGCAATTGATGCACATCGCTGACTGAAATGGTACCCTCACAGAACGAAAACAGTTGCTCTAGTAACGATTGGCTGTCGCGCATGCTGCCCCCTGCGCGACGAGCCAGCACCGCGAGTGCCTGCGGTTCAACCTCGATATTCTCGGTTTTGCAAATCTCGTTCAACCGCGTCATGATTTCCGCGGTCTGCACGGGTGAGAAATCGAATCGTTGGCAGCGGGACAGGACAGTGATCGGAATCTTTTGAGGGTCCGTGGTGCAAAAGATGAACTTGACATGGTCGGGTGGTTCCTCCAACGTCTTCAACAGCGCATTGAACGCTTGCGAAGTAAGCATGTG
>JBGSXT010000279.1:0-6556 GCA_041751295.1 Mariniblastus sp. | reverse complement strand
TTGGTGGCATTTCGGCACTGGAATATTTGGGTCGGGATGACCTATATTTCGCCCTGCCCGATCGTGGCCCCAAAGACGGAGCGGTCGAATGGGCGTGCCGAGTGCATGTCGTCCGATTGCCGCTGAATCAATTCCAAGCCGCCAAGTCAACGCTTGACGAGGAGTTGACCATCGTGCGCACGCTCATGCTGCAGGATGGCGCTCGACGTTTTACCGGATTGGCCGGCCGATTCGAAGCGACGGAAACGAAAGCTGCCCGACTTGATCCGGAAGGCATTCGCATGGGACCGAACGGCCACTTTGTCCTGTCCGACGAATACGGACCCCATTTGCTTGAATTCACCGGTACTGGACTTCTGCATCGCCGATTCAATGTCCCCCAGCACTATCAGATAACAAATCCTTGTGAATCCAAAGAAGAAGAAAACAAGGGTAATGATTCCGGTCGGCAGGGGAACCAGGGCCTGGAAGGTTTAGCGACTTCGCCTGACCAGAATCGGCTGTTCGCATTGTTTCAAGGCCCGTTGTTGCAGGATTGTTCGCAGCGTGAATCTGGAAAACCAAAAGGAACGAATTGCCGATTGTTGGAGTTGGACACGAAACAGGAATCGGTACGAGAATTCCTGTATCCGCTGGATGAGCCCGGCAACAAATTGAACGAAATACTGTGGCTTACCGACAATTCGTTTTTGGTCATCGAACGGGATGGTGAAGCTGGAACACAATCGCGATTCAAGAAAATCATGCGGATTGATATTTCAAACGCAACCGAAGTTCAGGATCGCGATCGGTTGCCCTCCGATACGATTCCGGACGACATCCGGCCTGTGGTCAAGGAAACATTGATTGACCTGTTGGATGAACGCTTTGGACTGGCTGGCGCTGCCATGCCGGAAAAAATTGAAGGGTTAACGTTTGGTCCCGACTTGAGCGATGGACGCAGAATGCTGCTGGTTGCATCGGACAACGATTTCATCGTTGAGCAACCAACTCTGATCTACTGCTTCGCGATCGGCAAGACAACCGATGAATCGGCCCGATCCTCAACGGCTGAACCGGTCGCGCCGCAGGTCGGTCGGCGACCCTGAACATGTTGAGATTACGTTGTTTATTTTGCTACTTGTTTTTACTTAACTGAAGAACGCGGGAGACGAAAATGAAAATCAGAATTTTGATGGTTGTATTGGCACTTTGCTGGGGCTCAGTCGCTGCCCAGGCGGATATCTTTGACGTTCGCATTACCGAAACCTGGACAGGATTGACGGGTGCAGATGGCACTGCCGACTGGTTTGAAATCACCAACCTTGGCAACACCACGGTAGACACAGGCGAGATTTTCTACGACGACTCGAACCCGATGCTGGCCACCGGTGGCTTTCTGGAATCGCTCGCGCTTCCTCCTGGCGAATCGGCAGTTTTTCTGACCAGTATCCAGCCGGATAACAAGATGTTTGACAACGCCTTTTTCGAGTACCTGGCGATCTGGGGGGATACGGGACTGATTGGAATCACCGGCGGAGGGGGAAATCTGGGCGCTGGTGGAGATTCGATCAATTTGTTTGAAGTCGACGGCGGAAATCTCAACTTGATTGACACGCTGGAGTACACCAGTGCATTCACCGGTGTCCCTTTTACAATCGAACGAATTGGTCAGGGCTTTACGGACATTCGAAATTCCGTGCTTGGTGAAAACGGCGCATTTGAATCGAATCCGTTTCAGAATGACAACATGATGAGTGTAACTCTCGTTGGTTCGCCCGGCATTTTCAAGGGCGATCTGGACGGCGGCATGCTCGGCGATATCAACTGTGACGGTGCCGTCAATCTGCTCGATGTCTCGCCGTTTGTTAATCTGATTACCGCCGGCCAATTCAATGCCAAAGGCGATATCAATGGCGACGGATTGGTCAACCTGCTGGATGTCTCACCGTTTGTAGCATTGTTATCAGGCGGTTAGGTGTAATGCGACGCTCCGTCGTCGCAGAATTCACAACGACGGAGCGTTGTCGCACACTGTTTCGAATCCCCGGAACAAAACCCCGGTTTTTTTGACGAAAGAATTAACTCGATTGTCGCCTGGTCTTCATTGGTTTTTAACAGACCATTGCTAGTTTGCTGCGAACACATTTCTTGAGACGTTTTCAACCGGAGAATTACATGAGCGTAAAGTTTAGTTTGTTAATGTTGATTGCCTGTGGCCTGTCAATCTGTGGGTCAGCCAACGCGGACTTGGTAATTACTGAAGCCATGAGCAGTTCCGGCAATCCCACCGGGCCGGCTAATGGAGATTGGTGGGAACTGACTAATACTGGAGCGTCGGATATCGACCTTGTAAATTACTATTGGGACGATAATGGTCCAATGGGTAACAACGGCTCCCTGTTCCCGGCGATCAACATTGTTGCCGGACAATCGATCGTTATTGTTGACGAACCGCTGGCTGACCTTGCAGCTTTTGTCGCTGCCTGGGGAGGCGGATTCACAGCCATCTCTCGGGATTCTTTTGGGGGCCCCAATCCCTTTTCCGGACTTGCAAGCGGCGGTGACCAGATTGAACTTTGGGATCAGGATCCGAACACCAACCCGTTGGCCAATTTGGTTGCCGCAGTAGACTTCGGCGTGGCAACATCAGGGTTGACTTTCGAATGGGACCGTGCGGGCAATTCTTTGGGGCTAAGTGTTGCTGGTGAAAACGGCGCGTTCGTGGCACCTGGAAATGGTGGTGGCGGTGCAGGGACCAATGTTGGATCGCCTGGGATCGCACCCATTCCTGAGCCTTCGACATTCGCCGTGTTGGCCTTGGTTACCGGCATGGCAACATTGCGACGCCGCAAGTAGGCCTTAACAAAAGATTAAGAGTGCCGCCCGGCCAATAATTGCATAATTGAGCCGGGCTTTTTCATGCTCCGTCCTCAATCCTCGATATTTCGATCCGCAGCCCGTGACTCGGTTTTGGTCTCATATTCCAAAAACGATGCCAAAATCGATTGCGCTGCGATTTTGTCGAGGCGCACTTTGCGCTGTTTGGCAGTCAAATTGCCAGCCGACAGGATTTCATGGGCCAAGGCGGTACTGTAGCGCTCGTCAATCCAGACGATGGGTAAACTGGTAACATCAGCCAGCCAGTTGCCGTAACTACGGGCCTCCAGCGACTTGCTGCTTTCGTCTCCACTCATGTGCAGTGGCAAGCCAACCACCAGCCCAACGACACGTTCTCGTTTCACCAGCGACTGGAAATATCCGGCATCCAGTTTATCGTTTCGACGCGTGTATGTTTCCAGTGGGCTGGCGATCGACTGATTTTCGTCGCAGATCGCAATGCCAACCCGTACTGTTCCATAATCGATCCCCAATAGCCGGCCGCGCAGGGGAAGCGGCGATGGCTGCGCTGCTGCTGGCTGATTTTCGTGTTCTGGTTGATTCATTCAGTTCGATTCGGAGAGTGACAAAATCGGATTTCGGGTTTCCGCAGATTCAAAATATCCGCATTCCAGAAAACTAAGCGTCGCTTGAAGCACGACTTTCTGACGCATCATGGAACCATGCAACAGTGGCTTGACCATGAAATCATGGGCACCTGCCAGTCTGGTTTCGTCGACGCAGACCGTGAAATCATCTCGGCCCGGCAACAGGACATTACTGAATTTCCAATGACTGTCCTGGCCACCGGCAATAATCCCGAACTCGAATGGCGGGACTGCCAGCGTCGGTTGCAGCTGTTCCCAATGGCACCCCAATTGCGATCCAGACGATCCGGCGATCATGTTGTACAACAGGCTGTACCGCAACACCCGCGCTACTTTTGAGCCTTGATTTGGCGGTCCGATCATCACCATTCGCCTGAATCTCGGATCGCAGGCTACATCGTTTCGGATTTGATCGCCCAACAACCGGCGAATCACGATATTGCCCAAGCTATGGGCCACGAAGTTGATTTCCGTGACTTCGGGTCCGAGTGAATCGATCACCCGCTGGAGCGCTTTGGCATGTTCGGAAACGGGTCGGCGCGTGCTGGCATATTGAAAATAAACGGCGGTGAAATCGCCATGGCGTTCCAGGTAATCGCCTAGCCTTTTCATCGAACCGGCAGATCGAATCAGACCGTGCGCGATGATTACGACTCTGCCTTTGGTCTTGGAGACTGCACCCGATACGATCAGCGACTGGAGATTCTGCAGGCAATCTTCGAAAGTGCCCGAGACATGACGTACATTTTTGGCATCAATCAGCCGGAAATGCCTGGTCAGTGTGTTTTCCTGCACTCGCCAGCCGCCGGAATTCTGCACGTCGGTCCAGAACTGTTTTCCACCAAGCGTCTTGAATTTAATATTGTACGGAACTGCTGGCACTGGTTGGTCTCACTACAAGTATTCCGTCCCACTACAAGTATTCCGTCCAATTTCGTTTCTGCAGCTCTTCCGCGATTTGTCGGACTGCACTCTCATCTTTTCGATTAGCAACCAGAGTGGCATCGGCGGTATGAACGATAATACACTCTTCCAAACCCAAGGTAACAATCAAATGCCCCGATTCCGAATAAACGATGCAGTTTCTTGAAGCGATATTCAGGAGTTTTGCATCGATCGTATTTCCGTCCGGATCGGCACCTCGAATCGCGGGTAGCGCTGTCCAATTGCCGAGATCATCCCAGTCGAAGGGGGCCTCGATTACACATACGTTTTCATAACGTTCCAAGACGGCATAATCAATCGATGTGCCTTCGATCGCACAGAATTCCTGCTGCAACACGGCATCGTAATTTTTTGAACCGATGGCCGCTGCGATGCGGTTGATCCGCGTTGCAATCCCGGGCTCAAATTTCTGGATTGCGGCCATAATCGTCCGCACCTTCCAGACGAAAATCCCCGCGTTCCAGTAAAACGTGCCTGCCTCGAGAAACGCTTTTGCCGTTTCAGCATCGGGTTTCTCCCTGAATCGCTCGATTGAATAGGACGGATAGGTTGCCCCGACGATCGACTGACTTCCCCGCTCGATATAGCCGAATGATTCCGAGGGATAGACCGGTTTGATACCAAAAGTAATCATCCGCGTCGGATCGTCGTTAACCAATTGGGCCGCGCTGGAAAGTGCGGACTGAAAGTCATCGACGGTAGTGATGACATGATCTGCAGGCATGACCATCATGATCGCTTCCGGGTCCCGGGCTGCAATCAGTGCTGCGGCCAAGGCCACACAGGGTGCGGTATCCCGTTTTGCCGGTTCGCCAATGATGTTCTCACGAGGCAGATCGGGCAACTGACTGGCAATGGCATCCACCAATTTGCCGTTGGTCAGGATCAACAGATTTTCGGCCGGACAAAATCCGGCCAAACGATCCACAGTGGACTGCAACATGCTGCGATCGCCCAACAGTTTCAACAGCTGTTTTGGTTTGAGCTGGCGACTGGCTGGCCAGAAACGTGTTCCGGCACCTCCCGCCATTATTGTTGCGTAAATGTTCTTCATGGCTGTTGATGATTCAAACGAAGTAGGTGTCCTGATTGACCTGTTTCAGCGGGCCGATCCTGTCGGCCAACTGCTTGGCATCAATGGCGTACATCGGATTGATTTCGATCAACACACCATCAGCCACGCTGACGCCACATTCGACCAGCCAGCTTTTGTGTAAATGGCTGATGGCGGCCTGGACATGCCGTGGGGTTTCAGACGCAGCCGGCGGTGCATTCTTGACGGCACTGTAGCCCTTGGCCGGGTCGACTTCGCAGACGATAGCGCCTTCAGCCAGAGGCAACAGATCAAAAATAAATCTCTCAAACTTCAAAGCGTTGGGCGCCTCCGGATCCAGTTTGTTTCCAGCCTGATCGACGAATGGTACTTTTTTATGGGCTCGATGAAACGGCAATGATCCGGTCTGGCTATTGGTTCGTGCAAGAAACGCTAGATCAAATACGTGTACTGCAATATTGCCAGCCCACAATTTCAGGTTTCCGTCTGAATCGGTCTGTTTGGCAAATTCGTCGGGCAGATCGCTGTACTCGATGATCCGCACCCGGCCATCGACGGAGACAACATTGCCAACTTTCTGCAGCGAATCCATTTTCTGAATCACCTGTGTCGTCATTTCCGACCTCCGCAGAATGTGATAACCAATCAATGCCGGATCACATACTTGCATTAACGGATTATCCACTTGCCCGTAAAAAACGTGTCGGATGCCGCGCTGCTGCATATTGGCAAGACAATGGTTTCTATCGAGTGCGGCCAGCGTTCCACCGTGACCATCGGGACTCAGGAAGATTGCTCCTTTTTCGGCCAACAGCACCTTTCCCTCGGCGTTCACCGTCGGCATCGTCCCCTGACAAAACAGCCGCACATCCTGTTTGTCGTAGTTGAAAAAATTATTGTTGGCCAGAAACCTGTTTGATGCTTCGTGAGTTGGCGGACTGGTCATGATGTACAGTGGAATTCGCGATTCGAACTGCCGCGCTCGAGCCATGGCATGTTCGATGATCATCTGGTACAGCGAACGATGACTGATCGGCCCAATTGGAAACTGTCCTTTGGGATGATCGAATCCCAGTCTGGTCCCCTGGCC
>JBGSXT010000278.1:0-4090 GCA_041751295.1 Mariniblastus sp. | reverse complement strand
TTCGTCCAGTGATTGGGCGACTGATTGCGGATCGGCAATCATCCAGGCGGTGGAACCGATCGCCAGTCCTGCGGCAGTTAACAGCATTCCAATGCCCAAAATATTTGGACCAACACGAATCGTGGTCAAGCCCTTCCGCAGCTCATTTTCCAGTTTCCGCCAGCCTTCAAAACTCTGGTTCAACCCGCCCGATGTCAATTGAACATTCCGCAACCAATCGACCGCCTCCAAATGCAGATGAACATTCAAATCCGGAATCAATAGACTGTCGCCGGTCCAACGTGATTTCTTATCCAACTCGATGGCAACCTGGTTCAGCAGCGGACGCAACTGTTCGGCATTGATATTGTAAACCACGATCCGTGACCGCATCAGCAGCACCACCAGCGAAACGCACAGCCCATAGAACGAAATCATCAGAATCCAGACGAAGCTGCCGTATTGGCTGGCCGCCGCTTCCGGAAAAAACAGTTCCATCGGGCCGGCGATCACCAATCCGCAAATTCCGATTCCCAATGCGGCCGCATCGCGTGCCCCCGTCGTCACAAACGGGCGCCCGATCAGATTTAACAAACCCAGCATCAACATGTAGACGCTCAGCGGTGCAACAGCGATACAGAAATGCAACGGGTCCATGCGGCGATAACGACAGTCTTGGCGAAAGTTTTGTGAAATGACTGCGAAAGTTTCGGTCGAGTGTAGCCGATGGACCGTCAACGTCAACGAAAGCGACACGGATTTGACTTGATTCAGGCGTCAAATCAGTCGAACAACCGCTTCGAAATGGCAATTCCCGCCGCCACTGCCAGCAGGCATACAATCAGATTGGCGGCGACGTTGGATGCAGCAATCGCCCAGTTACCGTCCATGGCGTGTTTGACGGTATCAGCACTGAACGTCGAGAACGTGGTCAACGAGCCGAGAAATCCGATTCCGAAACCGAGCCGAATCGCTTCACTTTTCTGGTCGTGCTCGCCACCGATAATCAGCCCAATCAAAAAGCAGCCCACAATGTTCGTCAGCAGTGTGCCCCATGGAAAGCTGCTCTTAAACAGAACGGCGGCGCTGGATGTGACAAAGTGCCTTAACAATGCCCCACAAGCGCCACCCAGCGATATCACCAACAGCTCAAATCCGATTTTCATGTCGTTGAACCGGGTAGGTAACGAGAGATGAACAGGAAACTGAAAATCAGAACGATTGAACCGGCATTAGAAGTACATGCGAAGACCAAAAAATACGTTGTCTGTTTCGTATTCGACGTCCCCCGTTAAAGTGGACGGGACGTT
The DNA here is from genome assembly GCA_041751295.1 of Mariniblastus sp. GTDB lineage: Bacteria > Planctomycetota > Planctomycetia > Pirellulales > Pirellulaceae > Mariniblastus. Next base: position 2,801 of record JBGSXT010000278.1, on the reverse strand, counting down.
GATGTTCAATCGAAAGGATTCTGCCTTGAAGTAGCGATACTCAATGAAACCATCCAACCTGGCAGAAACTGGACGACTCAGACCGGCCAACAATTGATAGGCAAACGACGAGTCACTGCCGAAGCTGTCGACGACGATCGAGTTGGCTCCGTCGGTCAGCGTCGATTCCAAAATGGCGAAGCCAACGCCCCCACCGGCATAGGGTCGCACACCACAGAAACAGGGTCGATCACCAAAGTCCCAAATGAAATTCATCATCCCTGAAAATGATTCGATCGACCCGTCCAGGTCTGGCACTGACGACGACAAATTCGGCTGATCGAGAATCAATTCGGACACATTGTTGTCCCGGAAGGCAAATTCAATTTCTGTTCGCAGATTTTCGCCCTGAATCTGGCCGATCGCGACTCCGATGCCAAACCCATCATTGAAGCTGAGAGCGGCATCAGATGACGCGATCCCGATCGTGTTTACGGCCTCGAACGGTCGGGTATCTTCCAGTTGAACGTAGCCTCCGAAGACAGCGAAATAAAACATTGGTTCGCTGCAATTGCCAGCCTGTAGCTCGAAACAGGAATTGCATTCATCCGGATAGTATGTGTCCGAACAATCTGCGACTGAACAGTCCGTGCCGGGATCGCAATTGGATTGGCAATTGGATTCGTAGCAGGAATTGGCTGACGAGCATTGGCCCGCCATGTAGCAGCGCTTCCTGCTGAAAAAATGTTTACCTGGTAAATGGGAGTTCTGATTACAACTGGCACATTCGTACGTGGCGAAGTCATTGTCTTCGCAAGACTGTGTCATGCCGTCGTACAGATCACTCTTCTGGAAACCCTGGTTTGCTACATCGACCAGGGTTGGCTGGTCCAGTTGCGAATCCCAACCCTGAGCGGCATGACTGTTCGGATAAAACGCCTCTGCGGCACCCGGCGCGAATTGGGAATTCAGGAATTCAAGGTTCTGACGCGGCGGGGCTGGCTGAATTGGGGTCGGCGCAAATCCACGCGATTTGAACGGCCCGGCGATGCCAGTGCCTTTCGGATTCAATTTCGCAGCTTCCGATGTGACTGAATTGGCTTCGGAATCCATTCCATTATCTGCTGCCGATTCGCTGGGAATCAGGAATTCAGTAGGTGGAACAATGTTTTTCGGCGAGTTGGCAAAGGGATCGACATCCGGTTGTCGTTGGGTTGGCGAAAAAGGATCCTGAAACCTGCTTGGGTCCATATCCTCTGGCGGGTCCGCAAACGGGTTTTGTTGATCGGGCAGGACTGCGTTTTGCGGCGGGTCGGCAAATGGATTTTGCTGATCCTGAATTGACCAGTCATTACCGGGCGGATCCGCAAAAGGGTTATCCTGTTGAGGCGCGAGATCATCGGAGTTTCCCTGTTGCTGTCCAGTTTGGCCAGCCGGCTCGCTCGCCGGTTGCACATTTAATATTGTCGCATAGGTCACTCGGCCGTCCGAATTCGAATAGACGGTCGGAATCCGCACATTCTGCAGGTCGGCAGATTGAACAATCGGCGGTAAGTACGCTTGCGATATCGACAGCGATGTTGGCCCCGCTGCGGAAGGAAAACCGTTGCGAGTCACCGGTTCATTCGATGACGGGTTCGCTAACGGATGAGTATTACCAACCGGACCTGCCGATAACTGCGAAACCGTTCTACCGGGTGGGATCAATCGTTCGGGTATCTCCCGCCGAACGAATCGGTTCTGACTGTTCGCATCAGGAAGGCCGTTGCCAGACTGTGTTTGGGATTGAGGCAGCAAAGAATTTTGCAAAAGCAACTCTTCATATCGTTCCCGAGTCAATTGACGCGTGGAATTTGGGTTCGGCTCGGTTTGAGTCGCCGCATTTGCATTCCAATTCGACCGCGAATAGTAACTGCCATTTTGATTCTGGGCGTTTGGCGATTGGGCTGAGCAGGTTGGACCGATTCGCTGATCCAACGCAGATATCAAGATGATGACCACCGCTAACAGCGGTCCCGAATTCCAGCGTAACATTTGGTATTGCTCCTGGTTTCTTGCGAAACTTGGATTTCTTGATCAGTTGGCTGAAGGTTTCGAAACAGTTGATGTCACCCAAACGCCAAAAATTTATCCAATCGATGTAACTGGACATAGCGACTTTATCGTCAAAATCGTTAAACTTTATCCAGTTTGAGGCGGTGGGAACTTTAAGATTCTTCGGGAAAATTATTAGCCGCTAGCGGCGACCGAACTCAATCGTGAACAAGAAACGCCTTGCCGGAGTCGAGTTTGGGGTCCATTCGTTCGATCCGATTGGTCCTTTTTTCTTTGTGAACGACTGAAATCATCGCAAATTTGGTGGGAAAACCGTTTTGGGTTGAATATGGTGGAGAACGATAGCAGCTTGGTTTAAGATGTCGCTGTCATTGCTGATGTTAACTCCGATCGCGGCGTCAAGATGATTAACCAACGATTCCATTGGATACCGTTCAGCATCGCATTGGCGCTGCCAATGCCAGGGCAGGATGTGAACGCCGACATCGTGTTGCCGAAGCTGTTTTCCGATCACATGGTTCTCCAGCAAAACCAATCGATCAGGGTTTGGGGGACAGCCGACGCGGGCGAAAATTTGACCATTGGTTTTGCCGGTCAGTCCGTCACCACCATTGCCGACGACAGCGGAAATTGGACTGCGATCATTTCTACCGGGCCTGCCGGCGGCCCGCACGAGTTGGCAATTGCATCAACTGACTCGGTAACCAAAGTTGTGTTTCACGACGTATTGGTTGGAGAAGTCTGGATTTGCGGCGGTCAATCCAATA
>JBGSXT010000277.1:0-3151 GCA_041751295.1 Mariniblastus sp. | reverse complement strand
ATCGCGTTGACGACGTAGCCATCGTAGAACGTTTCTTGCGGCTGCCGGAAAATGTGGTTGCCGCGCTGCGTTGGGGTTAGCCGGATCGATTGGCGGGCGGATGGGTGACGTATCGTCGACACGTGCAGCCAGCAGATTTTGTGATGAGAGTAACTGAGCCAGTGCAATGTTGCTCAAGCCCGTCATGGTATTCGCCAGGAAACCCCGTCGGTTCGGCAATTCTCTGGCATGAAGATACGAGGTCATGATACAACTAGCTCAAAAACAGGAATTCGTTGGCGTTTAACAGTGCTCGGCAAAAATCGGAAAGCCCGAATTTGTTAACGAAAACGACTGCATCGGCAAGCTCGTCCGCGGCAGGTTCGCGCAACAAAAGCAGATTATAGGCCATCGTGATCTGTGCCTGTGGATCCGCACCAGCCAGTTCAGTTAACCGAACCGCCAGAAAATCCGCTTGTTCCAGCATGAATGGACTATTAAGCAAATTAAGCGATTGCAAGGGAGTCGTGGACCGGTTTCGGTTGGGAATCGTTTGTCCCCCATCAGGACAATCGAACGCGCCAAAGACATCTTCCTGCTGCTGCCGGATCTTTGTCATGTAGATCATGCGCCGGAAATGTTCCGGTTCAAATTTGTCCAGCGAAAAATAATGATGTACGTTTTCACGATCAACACGAAACAGCAGAAAACCGGGTCCACCGGCAAGGGAATTCAATTTCCCGGAAGCCTGCAAAATGCAATCGCGAATCGCTTCCGCCTCCAGTCTTCGCGGAGGAAAACGCCAGAGCATTTGGCAATCGGCATCCCGCGCAAGAGATTCCGAAACAGGCGTGCTCGATTGACGGTAAGTCGTCGACATCATGATCTGGCGATGCAACCATTTGAGCGACCAGCCACTTTCCATGAAGCGAAGTGTTAACCAGTCCAGTAATTCAGGGTGGGTCGGCCGGGCCCCGTTCACACCAAAGTCACTGGGAGTGGCAACGATCCCACGTCCAAAATGAAACTGCCAAACGCGATTGACGATAACGCGTGCAGTGAGTGGATTGCTGTCGGAGGCGATCCACTTCGCAAGTTTCAATCGTCGCTCTTGTTCAGGAAGACCGGAATCCAGGCCGAGTCTCTTCATAACGGTTAAAACATCAGGTGCCACTTCTTCCCGTGGTGCAAGCGGATCGCCCCGATGCAAGCGATAAGTCGTTTCATTTTCCTTGAAGGTGCCAACGTAGGCTGACGGGATGGAATCGTTCCGGGTTTTGATTTCGGCCCGCAATCGTTGAATCTCACCAAGCACCTTCCGGGCCACGTCCGCGTCAGATTCGGACAGGCGCGCGATAAAAGCACCTTCCGGTTCCTTGCCGTCAATTAAGAACGGTTGGCGTCCACTGGAGTCCGCCACCATTTGCCATTCTTTGCCGTCCATGGAAATGCTGATCGAATAATCAATAGCGAGTCGATCGTTTAAAGTTCCCTGTCGATCACGTGCCCAAACAAGCCGTTCAATCGTGGCCGGGCTGGGAAGTTCAATTTGGACCCAACAGTCCGTTGCTTTACTGGCAATCCAGCTAAACTCATTTCCATATTTACCATCGATGACGTGAGCGAGTTGATGTTTCGGATCGCCTTCGTAATTGCCCGATGACGATGCCACACTCCCCGAACTCGATAAGGCAACATTAATCATCTTGTCATTAAATATTTCCAGTTCGTCAATGCACGGCTCGGACTGGTTGCATCGATTGATCGAAAAACGAACAAATCGGGCTTCAACTGGCGGAAAGGTATCAGTATTCATTGATGCGTTGACAGGCGGCAACAGCGAATCCGCTCTGGCCTGTTCGATCGGAGCAGTCGCCGCGAGCTCCGCCAACAGGGCTTCCTGCGATACAAGTTGTCGTTCGAATTCCGCCAATTCGGCGCGAGTCGCCTCCGGCAGTGAACGCATCAACTTGCGTTCTCCGTGTTGCACACCGGAAAAAAATGCCTGCAAGGCGTAATAGTCACGTTGCAGGATCGGATCGAACTTGTGATTGTGACACCGGGCACACCCGACAGTCAGTCCGAGAAATGTTGTGCTTGTTGTGTTGACATAATCAGCCAGTTCATCCTGGCGCTGCATCAATGTAAGATTGATGTCCGGGCTTTTGACAATGTCGTAAGGTCCACCAACGAGAAAGCCCGTTGCTTCATCAACATCGAGTGCATCACCGGCAATTTGTTCCAAAATGAAATCGCGAAACGACTTGTCATCGTTAAGTGCGTCAATCACATAGTCGCGATAATAAAATGCATTGGAGCGGTCGCGGTTGACTTCAAACCCAGTTGATTCGCCGAACCGGACAATGTCCAGCCAATGCCGTGCCCAACTTTCACCGTAGTGGGAGCTTGAAAGCACTTCGTCGATCACTTTGGTCCAGGCGTCGTCTGATTCGTCATTGGCAAATCGTTGCACTTGTTGGGGCGTCGGAAGTAACCCGTGCAAATCGAGATAAATTCGACGAATCAATGTGGTGCGATCAGCGGTGGGGGACGATTGCAAGCCGGCGTTCCGAAGGCCTTTGGCGATAAAGTGATCGATTTCGTTGGCAGGCTGAAAACGACCGGCAATTTCTGTGTCAATTTCCGGGACAGGTGGGTCAACGACAGGCTGGAACGACCAGTGATCGGTCGTAATTTCTGTTTCTCCAGGCTCGGCTCCGTCATCTGGCCAATTGGCACCCTCGTCAATCCATTGGCGAAGCAACTCGATTTGCGGTTTCAGCAATCGGTCTCCCTCGCCTTCGGGAGGCATCAGGAAATCCAAATCCTCACCCGACACAAAACGAATAAGGGGGCTATTACTAATGTCGCCAGGAACGATAGGGGGGGCACCCAGATCGGCGGTTCCCAATGCAATCAACCTCACATCAAGACGGAAGTTGCTTTCCTGGGTTTTGGGTCCATGACAAACGTAACAATGGGCCGCAAAAATTGGCTCAATATCACGGTTAAAGTCAATGGTCGGGGGGCTGGAGGAGGGAGCCTTGTTGTCGTCCTGAGCCAACAATGGAGCCGCACAGACGAGCCCAATCCAGAATGGGGCGAGGAGGGGTGACAGCGACCATGTAACTGTTCCCATGAGCCATGTCCGCGATTTATTCATAGGATCCGT
>JBGSXT010000276.1:0-2512 GCA_041751295.1 Mariniblastus sp. | reverse complement strand
CGGAGTGCCACGCTTTCGCACTTGACCAGGCCCACATTTCGGGAGTGTCAACCAATCCTCGCGCATCCGGGGTTTGATGCACGTAAAGTATTTTTTCGTGAATGTCTCGAACCGATCGGAGGTTCCGGTCGTATCGGACAGAACGGCATTGACTATTTGGCGACCTGGAATTTCAAGCATATAATGAATCCGTCGACACAGCACCTTATCGACGCTACCTGCCGGGGCGCGGGTATCGAATGTGCTACGTTCTGTACGCCCGAACAACTGTTGGTGACCTATGACGATTCCTGACCCCACCGCCGAAATCAAAGCAATTCGTCATCAACTTGGCGCGAATTTCGACTTTGACTTGGATCGCATATTTGCCGACATCCGACGGCGTCAGGCTGAGTCCGGTCGCCATTACGTCACGATGCCACCCCGAAGAATCGCCGATGACAAAGCGATGCAGGCAAGCGGCGGTGGCACGGTTTCGGGTGATGGAAAATCAACTCCCGCCACTGGGTGATCGCTAGTGTTCCGGGTTGGGAACATCACGGAAGAGGAAGTTCCCAAAGAATTCATAACCGACCCCCTGATTCGATCAGCCCTCTGTTAAATGTAAGCTTAACTGCATACTATATGTCAGGTGGCCTTGATGGCGTATGAGTGGCGTATGAGGAATGGGAGAAGTTGCGAGTTGGCGACCGAATCCGGTTCGTGGCAATGCCGACCGGTTTCAGCCGTGATAATTGCCACGAAGATACTCTGGAAGCATATCGGATTTTGATTGCACGCCGTCGCCCGGTTCGTATTTGCGAACTTGATGAACGGAATATGCCTTGGATGCGGTTTCGCCTGCGATTACCGGACGGACGTTGGGAACAGCACGGGCTGCTTGTAAATCACGATGGTTGGGTACGCGTTCGGCAGCGAAAGAGTACCCTTTGAGTTGCCAATGTTATATTGGAAATGACGCGTGCCATGCCAAGAAAAATCCGAGAGTTGGCTAAAGACCTGCGTGACGCCGGCTTTATTCTTGTTCCAGACGGTGGCAAAGGATCGCACCGAAAATTCACGCATGAAAACTATCCGGGCGCTGTCACACTCAGCGGTCCGGACAGCGACGACGCAAAGAAGTACCAAGAGAAACAAGTGAAGCGAGCTATTGAGGACGTGCAGAAATGAAACCAATCGACGAATATCATCGATGGGTGGAGTGGAACGATGAGGATCAGGTTTACATTGGCAAGTGCCCTGATCTGATCACGGGAATTCACGGAGATGATCCGGTCAAAGTTTATAGGGAACTTGGGGAAGTCGTCCAAGAAGTCATTGATCACTTTCAGCAGTCCGGGCGTGAGCTTCCCCCTGCGCGAACACGACCGATGATGGAGGTATCCTAGCCATTCCAAGGCAATGCAGCCTAACCAAAGAGGCCAATACAGGGACACAGCACATTGTTGACACGATTTCCCGGTTTGGTAGGATTTGCGGGCACATAGTGGTGACTTGATTGCTTGCTTCTGCCAGGCGGAGGTTGTAATGGCCCGGTTGTGTCGCGTCGAAATCTTTGCTTCGGACGAAATCGCGATCGTCCATGTCATGAATCGGACTGTCAGACGATGCTTCTTGCTGGGAAATGACCCGCTGACAGGAAAAAACTTCGATCATCGCAAAATCTGGTTGGACGAGGAACTAAAACACTTGGCTGGCCAGTTCGGGATCGACCTGCTTTGCCAGGCGATTCTGTCTAATCACGTTCACTTGTTCCTGCGTTCGCGACCGGATGTGGTGGCGCAGTGGAATGATCGGGAAGTCGCTCGCCGATGGCTGATGCTGTCCCCGCTTCGTAAAGACGAACATGGCCAGCCGAAGTAACCATCCGACGCCGAGTTGAACTCGATCGCCAACAATCCGAATCGGCTGTCCGAAATCCGCAGTCGGTTGAGCGATCTGGTGTCCACCAGTCTTGGGCTAACGGACCAGAATGGTGGCCTGTCAAAGTGTACTGTTTCCCTATCCAGCGTAATTTCGATGATATTTGACGCGATTGGGCCCTCGCCGATATCGTTTTGCATTGCCCCTCTTTCAATTTACACGAGAAACACATTTCATGAAGAACCAATTTGTTTCTGGCGAGTGGTCAGGCTTCTATATTGAAGAACACCGCCAATCCCGTGGCTGGATGCATCTGTTTCTGACGTTTGATAAGGGTGAGATTCGGGGCGAAGGTACCGATTACGTCGGACCCTGGGTTGCACAGGGCCGATACGATGAGCAATCAGGTGACTGCCGTTGGACAAAAAAGTACGTGGGGGCACACAACGTCGACTACAGTGGAAAATGCTCCGAAAACGGCATTCAGGGATCATGGCGGATCATCGGCGAAGGACCGTTTCACATTTGGCCAAAATCCCATTCCCATTTCAACGAAATGTATTTGCGCGATGAATTGGAGATGGCCACGGAATCCGGGCCATCGATTTTGTTGGAGTCGAATCGGGCCAGAAACGTCATCTAACGTGAC
>JBGSXT010000275.1:0-2565 GCA_041751295.1 Mariniblastus sp. | reverse complement strand
CGAAGCGTCGTACATGGTTGCCACCATTTCCGCTGCCACCCGTTTTGCATTCGACCCTGTAATCGCCGCCGACCAGCTTTCCTTACCGCCGGGCTGCAACTTGGAAGTGAAATGTTCCCATTTGACTTGCAGCTGTTTATTCGTCCACGGAACATTAACCATTCTGGTTTCCAGGTAGGCGCGGTTCTCGCGAACGAATGTCACGCGAACCACAAACCCGCCGCGAAACTTCTCGGAAATGTCCTGGCGGATGACGTGTTGCGTCTTCCTGGGATCCGTCCAGTACGATTGAAATACTTTGCCACGATGTTCCAGTTCGATAAAAGCGCGGCCCTGTTCGTAACCGGTTCCCCACAAAGCGACGAACTGTTCACCCGGCTCCACACTCCATTTTTCAGCCTCAAAGTGCTGGGGGATCCGAATGTCAAACTTGTCATTGGCAGGATCGACCACCAAAAACGGAATTTCGGCAGTTACTTTCTGGCCGGTGGCGTCAGTCGTGGCATAAACGGCTTTGTAGGCACCCACCGCCAATGCAAACTTCTGCTTGGCGGTGCCGTCACCGGCAGTCGTGATTTCGACATCCTCAACGACTTCACCCAGTGGCCACGAATTGATTTTGGACAAATCCGGTTCCGGCTTTTCATTGCCTGAATTCAGGCCCCAATACAGATAGCGATTGGTTTGCAAGTCTGCCCGTTGCACTTGATCCGGTCCGACGAGTCGATGGATTTTAATCGACCCGGTTGTTTCCTGGCCTGTGCCGTCCAGGGTACTGGCCGTCAATTCAATCGAAACCGGCTGATCCGCTGTTTGCCATTTGTCACAAACCAGACTTGCCTGCAAGGACGTATATCCGATTCGAATGGATTGAGAGGCTGAGCGGGTTTCGCCGGCTGTATCTGTAACATCGGCATGAATCGTGAAAGTGAAAACGGGTTCACTATCGCGATCTACCGACAGATCCGGCAGGGCTTCAAACTCGATCGCAAAGGAGCCATCAACTCCCGTTTCAGAAATTCCATGGGCAATTTCCTGAGGCTCGCCAATCGTCGGCAAACAATACCAACACCGCCACATCCACCATTCGGGATAGCGTACTTCCCGAACCACGCGCCAGGCGACTTTGGCACGATCAATCGCCGCACCCGTGTAGGCTTCGGCGTTGCCGTTGACGCTGACCCGTTCGTTCAACCGGGATTCTTTCTCCGGTTTCTGAACTTCGACAAAAAATTTCGGTCGTTTGTATTCTTCTACGCGGAACCAGGCGCTACCGCCAGGACCGCCCTCGACTTCCAATCTCATCTGACCGGTAGCTCGATCGCGGGGAGCTGTGAAACTGCCACTGAACGAACCAAACTCGTTGCTACGAAACGTGCGCCGTTCGATTTCCTGATTGTTGACATCCTTCAAAACAACCGTGAGGTTCTGCTGGGCAATCGTCGAGTATTCATTGGTATCTTTGTTACTGGATAAACAAATCCCTTTGAATTGCACAGTTTGCCCCGGCCGATAGAGCGACCGGTCGGTAAAAAATATTGTCTGCTGCGTCGTGGCTTTCGGATCGACATATCGGTATTTGTAATTCGTGTCGACGAGGCCGAACGACTGGCCTTCATGCCGGACGTAAATCAGATGTTGATATTGTTCCCGCCCGGCTACCAGGAAGATTCCCGACTCGTCAGTTGTGACATCCTGAATTTTTACCGACTTGCTGTTGCGGCCATCCTGAACCCAGGCACTGACACTGACGTTGGCTCCGGCGATCGGATTTCCGGTAATCGCATGCAGCACCTGGCCACTGACATTGGCCGATGTCTGTTCGGTGCGCACCACGACCGCTAAATCGCTGACCCAAACTTCCGCGACGCTGACCATGTTGTCCTGTTCCGCGAAATCGGCGCGGTAACTAGCCAGCAGCAGATAACAGCCCGGTTTGGCGTCAAGTTTTACCGGCAGACGTTCGATTCGCTGCCGATAATCATCGGTTTTCGGCAAATTGTTCGACCACTCCGCAACCGGCTTTCGTCGCAGGATCCCATCGCGCTCTTCTTGCGACAGATTCTCCGGTCGACTCCGTTCGCCCCAGCGCCAGTTCTGGTAATCGAATTCGACCAACCGGAAATGGATTTTGTCGATGTTTCGATAGGTCACATCGATCGTCGGTCCCGCAGAATTCCAGACCCGTTCGGTCGTTGCGTTCAACTCGCGGGCTTCGATTTGCTGGATCAGGTTGTAGCATTGGCGTCCGCCCGGACTGCCGGCGTGGCGTGCGAAACCCTGACTGGCCAATTGATGGGCCTTCACCAGTTCATTTTCCCCATGCAGCACGCTGGCCAGCAACGCCATTGCCTGAGCGGACAGTGGGTGGTCGAGATGGCGATCAATAAACTGCTGCAGTGCGGACTTGTACCGCGAGTCTTTTTCACCGCCAACTGCGGCCAGATAGCCAAATCGCAGCCGGTGTAAATCCGCATCCAGCCAGGCAGTCCGGTTTTCGTCGTCTTGATGGAATCGCAACAGGTCCTGGTACAAGTTGATCGCATGCACCAGAAAGGAATCATC
>JBGSXT010000274.1:0-3709 GCA_041751295.1 Mariniblastus sp. | reverse complement strand
GTGCAGATTCGCTGCCCACGTGTTTAAATGCTTCCTGGGCCAATCGGCTGAGTCCACACAGCAAAAAGAAACCGACGATGATCCAGGGAGTGAACCACGGTCGGTCTGGAACAGCTCTTCTGCTAGTGGCATCCCCTTTGCCGCCGATCAAGCCGAGAGAAACCATCGCCAGCAGAATTCCGGCAACCTGATAGGGCTGGGCTGCTCGTTCCAGATGAAAATGCCGCAGACAATCGGTGCCAGGATCGAGAGAATGCCGATGACGGTCGAGTTGGCCACGCCAATCCATTTGATCACATACACGCAGAAGAAGAAGGCCATGAAATAACAGCCACCATTCGTTGCGCCGGTAATCATTGCAATGTTTGTTCTGTACTCGGCCTCCGTTTGAAAGAATTCAGGCAAGCTGATCAATGCCGAGACGATGTAGCTGATCATGCCGACGGTAACAATGCATTCCCGTTGACGATTCTCGACCCACTTGATGCACAGGGCAAAACTGGAGGCAAAGAAAATATTGGCAATCAGGAAAAACATCGAATGATCCTGTTTGCAGCCACTGTTGGTGAATTTGATGGAGGTCGGCGTTTACGTGGTGACTGGACGATAGTCATTGAAGCCCCCAGAATTGCCGGACCGCTTCGAGTTCTTGGAACTTGCCCTGTTGCTGCAAACACGCCTGCAAACCATTCACCGCTGGCCAATAATTGGCGCAATCGTCTAACGACAGTTCGAACATCGCTTCGGCATGAGCGAAATCCTGCTTCAACATCAATCCCGAGCCAATATTGAATTTGACGCCGGCGTTTTCGGGTACGCGGTCCATGACTTGATCATATTTGTCAAGTGCTTGATCGATCTGACCACGGCGGGCCAGCAAATTGGCAGTGTCCAGCCCTGCAAATTTTCCAACCAGCTCGTCGGTCTGGTAGGATCGATAAAGTTGTATCAAGGCAAATGGAAAACCGAGCAGACCAAACAGATTCCCAAAAACCATTTTCCAGGCACTACTTCGCATACAGGCGGAACAGCGGACGGTTGAATCGTGATGAAAACCGAACGTGAAAACCAGAAAATAAAAATAGAAAACGGAAAACTGGCGCGGTCGCGAGTACATGTGACACGACTCGCAAATGCGAAAATATTTTTCGATTTCGTCATCACGATTCCGGGTCCGCGAAAACAGCGTATCGCAATACTCACAATAGACCTGAATCGTTTCCGGCAAATGCAACAACAGAATGGTGGCCCGGCAATAGGGGCACTGGGCATCGCGATACGAAGCCAGATTCCCCTCGGAAATCAGCCGCTCTTTCTCGCGGGCGGCTGACAATCGGGTGCGAATGGCGTTGATCGCCTGCACCAGTTGCCTTGTATCGGTGCCGAAAATCTCGATCGTCAGGCGGTGCAATTGCCCGCCGTCATCCCGCACACTCAGGATAAAGTGCCCTGCATCGACCTGTAAACCGATAATCGATTTGATCGACAGGACGAAGTCGTCAAAAAGAAGTCGGGTTGCATCCAATTGACCGGACCCGCTGCTTGTCCCGGTTGGCAAGCCTGCTGAATCCACCCAGCGATACTTGAATGGGATCGGTTGGCCGTCGGTTCCCGTCAATGGATCATCCTACATCGCCAAGATCGAGAGCTTTGCCATACCGCGAAATGACCAGATTCCTGAGCCGATGATACTGTGGATGTGTCAGTACCGGGTCGACGCCGATGATCTGTCTGGCCACCGCCTGCGTTTCGACAAGTACGTCTTCGTCCTGAATCAGATCGGCAATCCGCAGCGGCGGGAAGCCGGTTTGCCGTGTGCTGAGCAGATTTCCTGGCCCGCGAAATTTCAAATCCAGCTGGGCCAGTTCGAATCCGTCCGCCACATCGCTGAACGCCTGCAACCGTTCGATTTCTGCGGATTGACCATCGGATGGAAAAGCACAAACATAGCCCTGATGCTGGCCTCGACCTACCCGGCCTCGTAATTGATGCAGCTGCGACAGCCCAAACCGCTCGGCGGACTCGATCGTCATCACAGTCGCGTTAGGAACATCGATCCCGACTTCCACGACGCCCGTGGCAACCAGCAGCTGCACATCCCCTGCGACAAACGCTGCCATGATCTCCTGTTTCTCTGGCGTGGACTGCCGACCATGCAGGACTGCCAGGCGATAGGCTTCGAGCGGCCCATTGGCTAGCGATTCAAATAATTGCTCGGCACTGTTGACCCCGGAATCCTCCACCGATTCAACAAACGGAGCGATCACAAAGCCCTGCCGGCCCTCCTGCAATTTCCGCTCGACAAAATGCCACCATTTTTCCCGGTTCTCACTGCTGCCAATATACGTTTTTACCTTTTCCGATTGCGATGGTTCACCGTGAAGTGTGGAAACATCCAGATCGCCGAACAACGTCATGGAAATCGTACGTGGAATCGGTGTGGCCGTCATCACCAGATAATGCGGATCGAACCCGGCCTGTTTCAGCAGCGCCCGCTGCCGAACTCCGAACTTGTGCTGTTCGTCGATGACCACCAACCCCAGCTGGTTGAATTTCATTTGCGCATTGACGACGGCTGTTGTGCCGATGACCAGATCGATCTGCCCCTGCTCGATTTTCTCGGCGATGTCCATCCGTTCTTTTTTCGATTGGCCTCCTGTGCATAACGCGATTCGGACCCGGCTGCCGGCCAGCAGATTTCGGAGTGTATTGAAATGCTGGTACACCAGAATCTCGGTCGGAGCCATCAACACCGCCTGGTGCGAATGGGCGACCGCCAGCAGCATTGCACAGGCCGCCACGATCGTCTTGCCACTGCCAACCTCTCCGTGCAGCAGTCGGTTCATTGGACAGCGTCCAGCCATATCGGCGGCAATTTCCTCGAACGCGGTTCGTTGTGCCTCGCGCAACTGAAATGGCAAGCGTCCAAAAATTCGCGCTCGAATCTTTGCGGTCAGCGGCAATGGTGGGGCGATAGCCCGCGAGCGGATTGCCTGGCGACGCATCGAGAGCGCAAGTTGCAGGATCAGCAATTCCTGAAAAACAAGTCGACGCCGCGCCGTACTCAGCTGGTCCGCATTCGCCGGCGCGTGAATCCGCGCCATCGCCTGTTGAATATCGCACAGCCCGGTTGCCTGTCGCAGTTCGTCGGGAAATGCTTCGGTAACCAGCGGTGCAAAAGTCTCGACCGTGCCAGCGACAATTTCCCGCATCTGTCGCTGTTTGATTCCTTCGGTCAACGGATAGACCGGCAGCAGTTGATTCTGCGGCACCGTCTGTAAATCATCGATCCAGGTAACATTCGGATGAGTCATTTGCAGACGACCTCCCCGCTCGGAAACCTTGCCACGAAACTGGACTGTCTGGCCAAACCGGAATTTGTTTAGCATGAATTCCTGATTGAACCAGATGCCGCGCAAAAAGCAGTTTCCCTGTTTCAGCAGTACATACAGAACGTGCCCACCATCCTTTTTTGTTTCGTCAATATCGTCAACCACGCCGATGACGCTGGCCACCTGTTCCAACTGCAAGTCCTGAATCGTTGTTTGCCCGGTAAAGTCTTCATAGCGTCTGGGGAACAGAAACAGCAGATCCGCGGCCGTCCGAACTCCAAGCTTTTCCAACAGTGTAGCCCGCTGGGGTCCAACGCCTTTGATAAACTGGACCGGCAATGTCAGTTTGTTTTCACGAGTCGATGTGTTGGAGGTCA
>JBGSXT010000273.1:0-1930 GCA_041751295.1 Mariniblastus sp. | reverse complement strand
GATGAGGATTCCGCCAGTTTTATCAGAAATGTATCGGATCATTATACGGTTGGCACGTTAAAAAAATTATTTGTTGGCGGCGACAAGACAATCCGACGCGCAGCGATACTGGCAATTGGATTCCTCGGCGATTTTGCCCAGAACGAAACCATGGGCCGCGCTCTAGTGGATTCGGATCGAGCCGTTCGGTTACTCGCCGAACATAACATCCGCCAAATCTGGTTGCGTCAGGGAACGCCCGGTGAACAAAGATTACTGCTGCAATTGGAGAATCTGAATGCCACCGTGCAGTCGGAACACGCGATGAAACTCGCCTCGCAATTGATTAAAGCCAATCAGAAATTGGGAGAAGCCTGGAATCAGCGGGCGATTGCCTTCTCGGCGGCCGGAAATCCTGACCAGTCGATTCAGGACTGCCGAGAAGTCCTGAGCTGTAATCGCTTCCACTTTCCGGCGGCTATTGGCATGGGGCAAGGCTACTTGCAACTCGATGATGTTTTCAAGGCGCTCGATTGTTTTCGGATCGCCTTAAATATTAATCCGGATCTCGAATGTTTGCGCGGACAAATTCGCCGTCTGGAACGGATGCTCGACGACCAGTAATGCTTGACCGGTATTAGCCGTGATTGATTTCCATTGCACGTATCGGAGAATGGAATTGCTCGTTCAAAAATTGGTTTTAGTGCTGATGTCGCTCGGATTGATCACTGAACACCTGCTTGGACAGGAGACGCCTTTGCCAAAGCTCGGCGACAAATTGACGGACGATCAGGTCGTCAATTTCGCAAAACTGGCGCTCGATGGCATTCAAACAGAATTTCCCAATAAACCCTCTAATGTCATGGTCGACAGGCAATCGGTGCGGTCTCCACGGGAAATGCACCCGGCTTTTTTTGGCTGTTTTGATTGGCACAGCAGCGTTCATGGGCATTGGATGCTGGTTCGGTTACTGCGCGAATATCCAGAATGCAGCGTGGGGGATTCAATTCGACAGAAGCTGGCTGAGAATCTGACGGAAGAAAATATTAAAAAGGAAGCCGAGTACTTTCAGCTGAAACACAATAACAACTTTGAACGAATGTATGGTTGGGCGTGGCTGCTGCGACTGGTGACCGAATTGCATCAATGGGACGACGCTCAGGGAAAGCAATGGCGGGGCAATCTGCAATCACTGGAAGAAATCATAGTTAAACGGGCGCTGGACTATTTGCCCAGACTTACCTATCCGATTCGAACCGGCGTGCATCCAGATACTGGATTCGCGTTAAGCCAGTTTCTGGATTACGCCCGCACGGTCGGCAATTTAGATTTGGAGGAACTAATCGTTAAACGGTGCCGGGATTATTTTCTGGAAGACTCGAATTATCCCGACCGGTACGAACCCTCGGGTGAAGATTTTTTCTCGTCGGGCCTGAATGAAGCGGATTTGATGCGGCGGATCCTCAACCAGCGTGAATTTTCCGAATGGCTGAACCGATTCCTGCCGAATTTGACTTCGCGAACAAGTCGATTGTTGACGCCTGTGGAGGTGAGCGACGTAACCGACGGAAAAATCGTCCATCTGGCCGGTTTGGACCTGTCGCGAGGTTGGTGTTTTCTCGGGATTGCAGCGGCACTTCCTCTGTCGGATTCCCGCCGCGAAATATTGCAGCAGGTAGCCGCAGAACACGCCCGGGCCGGTTATAAATATGTCTTTAGCGGTCACTATGAAGGTGAACACTGGCTGGCAACATTCGCCATTTACCTTCATACTGGAAGCGGTTTGAATAAACAAAAATAACAACATCCTGATTCTTGAAGAGGCTAATCATGCGGTTCAATCACATTTCGTTCATTTTGTTTTTCCTGACAGTTGTTTCGCCAATCTCAATCCATGGGCAGGATCCGGGATTGCAAACTCCTCCCGCCGTTGCCGAACAAACCGACGGTG
>JBGSXT010000272.1:0-19607 GCA_041751295.1 Mariniblastus sp. | reverse complement strand
GGTCTTGCCTGAGCATCCATCGCTTGCGAAGCAAACGAATCGGCCAATTCCATCAGCGTTCTGCCCGCCCAGATAATCGTGTTCGGATCGTTCGATTCAGTTCGAATCCGGTCCAGAAATCGGGTTAGTCCGGCCGCAAATTCCGTTTGCTGTTGAGGGTCGTCCATCGCATCGAACTGACGCTGCATTTGCGCAGCGATCAGCAGGTACATGTTGACCACATCCTGCCGCGCCTGAGGATCAGTGTTTTGGTCGGCGCGGGATTGCATCGCATTGACGATTCCGATCGCTTTGTCGATCCACTGACCATCGGACGGATTCCGGTTCAACGCAGCGAGGTAGACATTGCCCGCCGTCTTCCAGGTTTCGCTGATAAACAGATCAGAATTCGCCGATTGCAAAATAACCGGATGCTTCTGTTTGACCAGTTCGATCGGTGCCGTCGCGGAAGTTTCCAGCTGAGCGATTGCTGCGTCCAACTCGCCCGATTGCACTAATGCATCAACCAGAAACAGCGCTGCCCAGGCGGATTCCATATTCAAACGGTCGCGGTCGAGACCACTGATTCCTTCCGTCAGGTATTCGACGACGGTTGCCAGGCGGGCGTCAAGCTGTTCGGTAGTCTCAACATTTTCCTGGCGGCGATTCCTGAAGACGAACCACAGCTTGGTTCCCAATTTGACATTCAACATCGACCTCTCGATCGACGATTCGGCCACGTCACTGATATATTTTTTTGCGACTTCAATATCGGCATCCGTCATTTGCCTGGTGTCCAAAACCAGTTCGGCCATTTTCGCCGCCGCCGCTGCTGATTCATCCGATCCGGGCCAGCGATCAATGATCTTCCCGGCCAGGCTGGTGATTCGCTCGCGTTCAAACGCCTTATCGTCGGTCTCGGCCTGGTCGTGTAGCCAGGCGCAACTGCGAACGGCCAAACCACCCGCCTGCCGACTAAAAGCCACGTTTGGGTAACGGTCGACCAGGAACTCGCCAATCAGCGCCGACTCGAAATAATTCTGTTTGGTGTAATAACAGACGGATTGCAAATACCGGATCTGGTTGAAATCTTCCCGCGACGTTTGCGAATCGGCCAAGACCAACGCCTGCTGGAAAATATCCAGGCAGCGATTCGCCAGCGCTTCAAGCCGCTGTTCAGCATCCGCCAGTTGCTCTGGAAGCGAGTCCCCATTGGCACCGCCCAAGGCAGCCTGTTTTCGACGCAAATCATTCACATCGGCATGAATGACCTCGATCTCGGCCATCAAGTCTGTTCCCCGTTGTTTAGCTTCGGCAAATGTTTTTATTGGAGCCGCTTCGACTTCCGGTGCCGTTTCCACAGTCAAATTCCATTCATCCAACAGCCGTGTGGCCAGTGTTCGATGTTCACCCGGCAAACGGGCAATCGACTTCATCAGTCGGGCCGCATCTTGGTCGAGATTTTTGATTCGACCTGAATCGCCTCCGGCTGTTCTCAAATCCTCCGCTTTGGCGTGATAGGCCCGCGCCAATTCCAGTTGGATGCGCTGCCAGTCCGGAGCCCGCTCATCTCGACGAGTCAATCGCGCGGTGACAGGCTCAAAATTGGCAATCACGTCGTCAAACGGGTAGGGCTCAATCTTCGACCAACAATCGGCGGCCAGTACCATGGCCCGCTGTTTGATGGTTGCAAAGGAAACTGAGTCCCGCAAACTGAAAATCTGCTGAATCTGGCTGATCGCCAGTGGGTATTTTTTCAGTTTGTAATGGCAGCGAGCTGCATACAAACATGAATCGTGGGCTGCCGGGTAGGTCGGGTGCTTCTCCCAGACCTGTTCATAATCCGCAGCGGCGAGTTCCAAACTCTGTTCACGTTCCGGATCATCGGTTGCCAGCGTCTCAGCCGAACTTTCCAGGATCTGCGGCAACCTGGCAAGTACCATCACATACGTCGCCCGCAGCTGTTTTAACTGTCGCTTGGATTCGGGGTCTCGCAGGTCAACCTGAAAATTTTCCAGCAGCTGCCGCCACGATTCACGGGCTTTCCCGGTAACCACCAATGCGTTTTTCAGGTAATCACGCGCCTGATTCTGGTACGCCGCTTTTTCGTCGGCGGTCAGTCGTTCGTTTTCAGCTAGATTCAGATAATAACTCGCACGGCGAAAAAGCAGATCTCCCTGGGACTGTTGCGATTTGGCGGCCAGTTCCGGTGTGTCGGCTTTGGATTCTGACTGGGCGAGCAGCTGTTCGGCCTCGTTCAGGCATGCTTCCAGTTTTTTCAAGTCGCGGATGCGGGCAGTGCTGCTGATTAACGACTGCGCTTTTTCGAATGGGATTGTCGCTTTGAAAGTACTCGATGCCAGCGGGCTGTTCGCCATCTCGGTAAGGTAATCCAGCGCCACATCATGGTAGCCGACGTCCCGCAACGCCTGCAAAAACTGTTCACAGGGTTCATCGCCTAATGTCGGCAGTGGCTTCAATCCGAATACCAGAATGCCAAATACGATCGCGAATTTCAACAGCGTCATTAATCTCTGTTCCGTTTGCCCCATTCCCGGTGCAGTCCCCAATTATCGAATGCAGACGCAATTATTCAACGGGGTTCAGACGCATTGAAAACAGGGAAGTCACAGGATCCTGAGTGGATAGAAAATGTCAACTGTGGATATTGCCGAGCATAATTCGAGTAGGATTCAACACCGAAGCTGTTAAAATTCGGGAATGGAATTCGACATTCAACCGAAACCAGGCAAAAGCACGGCTCGCCGATCGGCACCAGATTATTTTTCGAGGCCCGTTCGACTTCGACTGGCCACGTTGGTAGCGATGCTGGGTCTGATTTTGATCGCGATGTTTGAGGCGGGCAAGCCAGAGACCTGGGAACGACTGGGATTCGGTTCAAGATCTGTTGTCGAATCGGTAGACACAGATGCGGACAACGGACAATCCGACAGTCATATCGCAACTCAGCATCCTGACGTTCGTACACCAGAATCAGTTTTCGGTTCGCCAGAACTCGATGAATTCTGGTCGAATCAGTTTGATCAGATGGTGGTAGCGGACAGGACGTTGCTGTTTCGATTGCTGCAGGCCGCTAAGAATCAGAATCCATTGGAAGCCGCAGAATCCGCGAATGTGGTGTCACTGGTTGAAAATCTCAGGGTCGGATTTGATTTGCTGGCATCCACAGAACAGGAAATCATTGGCTTCGAGCAAAGGAATCAGTTTGAAAAGCTCAGCCAGCTGCTATTAGATTCCGCGAAGGGAAACACGTTAAATTCTGTAACTGATGAGTCGCAGGCTGACTTGCAGCAGCTGCAATCGTTGCTTGACCGCCTGGCCTTCGATTCAATTGACGATCGGTCGTCGTTGAATCGATCCGCAGAGGTTCCCGCCTGGATTCGAGCCTGGCAACAGGTATCCGATCGACCATTGCCAGGCGCTTTTACGGACGTCTCGTATATTCAACTGGCAGGCCAACCGGCGGCATGGCGCGGGAAATTGATCCGGGTTCGAGGTGACGTGCGGGGCATCGAAGCGATTGAAATCAAAGAACAGATGCCAGGATTCGAGTCGTACAATGTGTTGTGGATCAAGCCCGTCGATTCCAACCGAACTCCGTATTGTGTCTACGTCCGTTCGCTGCCCGACGGATTTCCGAAACCGGGAAAACAGTTACAGCAGATTAACGAACCGGTCGTGGTCGACGGGATTTTTTTCAAGCTGCGATCCTATCATGCCAACAATGACCAGATCGAAACCTGCCCGCTGATCGTTGCCGATACGATCGAGTGGAATCCGATAACCGTTCCGACCGTGACCCCTCCCTGGTCCCCACCTGTCTGGCTGTTGGCGCTGTTTTTTATCGGGATGCCAATCGCTGCGGCCTGGCTGGCGATTGGAGTCTATCGTTCGACGACAGGTAGTAGAATTGCGCTTGGCCAGAATCGACAAATGGAAATTCATGAAACACTGGCGGGATTGAGTGGCGACAGGAACATCAAAACCGACCAGGAAAAAATCCGGGAGTTGTCCGATTCCATTTTGTCAGAAAAATAATCGAGTACTGCAAATTTCGGCAAACCAGCAGCCGCTGAATACAAGGCAAACGGTCGGATGCCGTTTCGTTGTAGGACGAATTGCTAATTCGTGCAGTCTATCGCGGGAGCGAATCGGCTTTTTATATTTGTCGCTGGGACCAATTGGCAATTCGACTTACGGCATTTCATCATCTGCCATTCGCCTCTTGACGTGCCTGTTGATTTTTCTGGTGGCTTACAGCAATTGCAGTTGTTGCTCTTCCCAGGAAGCTCCCGCCGACCTGGCCGGATTCAACAGCAGCGAAATCTTCAATATCCAGGACGGATCAACCTTGACGCCGAACGATTCGCTATTGGTCAGGCTGCTCTATCGCGTGACCCGTGTTTCCAGGCGGAGCTTGGACGAATACGCGAAATTTACGCGGGGAGTTGATGTTGAATCAGTCAACAACAATCCGCGTGATTTTCGACTCTACGTCTTTGACTTAACTGCCAGAGCAAAAATGGTCCAGACCGTTAATATCGAGGACAGTGCCAGCCTGCCGTTTGTGGGCTTCCACCTGGTCCGATTGGTCTCTGGCGACAGCACAGAATTCGTGGCTGCCGTTCCCATCCATCAAGACGACAGCCACCCGCCAGCCTTGCCAACCCGTTGGCCAATGCAGGAAGAAATTGACGAACCAGTAACCCTGCAAGGATTTTTCATGGCCCGGCGTGATTTTAACCCGGACAGTGACGACGAAAAAGCGATCGATAATCTGATCGGATTGCGAGACACCGACCCGCCCATATTTGTTGCCAATCGACTGCAATGGTTTCCCGAAGCGAACGATTCCGTTATTCCGGTCACCGATTCCGAATTGCTACTGGCCAGACATGGAGTCGACATTGGCCGTTTGGAAACCGTCCGATCCAACATCGCCGGTTCGATCAGTCTCCACGAAACGGAAAGTTTTTTTCAGATGCTGGCGGCAACGCGCACGATGTCGACGGACGAACTGCCGACGGGTCTGATCGGTTTCAAAGAGAGTTTGACACAGCCTCGCGCCAATCAGGGAAACGCGATCGCGGTTTTCGGTCACGTGCGACGAGCCACGAAAATCAACATCGAAGATTCCGAGATTCGGCGGCGACATGGCATTGATCACTATTTTCAGCTGGATTTATTTGTGCCTCTGGACAACCAGCGAATCGTGATCAAACCCGCAGCCGTTGAAAATGAATCGGCAATGGACAACGACAGTCTGATTGTTCAGGACAACCGATTTCCCGTCGCAGTTTGCGTCACCGGGTTGCCGTGCAGTGAATCAGAAATTCTGCGGCGACAGGTATTCGTGCGAGGCTTTTTTTTCAAGCAATGGAACTACGATTCGGAAATGACACTTCAAACAGGACCGACAACTCGCCAGATCAGTCCGCTGGTAATTGGACTGGGGCCCGAACTGGTTGAACTGCCAACCGATTTCCTGACGCTTTTCGTGACTGTTGGCGGAGTCCTGTTTATTGTCGGGACTGCTGCACTGATCTGGTACATGCGATCGGCAGCAGTCGATTCGCGTCCCAGGCGCGGGAATGAATTGCCGGAACGGATTGACGTTGCACACCTCGATCCTCACTAGCATCGTGCGGTTTATTTGCTGGTGATTTTATTACGTAGCATAAGACGTCCAAGTGAAAATTGGTGAACTCAAGCTGCACGCTTGAGCCAATCATTTTCCGAACATTGCAAACACCGCCAACAGAACGGCCAACGGCTCCCTTCTTCCACAAATGAAATCGGTGGGGAGCCACAGTGGAACTACGTCACCAAGCCAAGATGAGACACGTATTTCTCGCAGGATGCTTAGTTGGCTAAAACTACTGCCGGCGCTGGCTCTCCGTCCGCTTGACCACTTGCAACATCGCACACGCTGCGACATATTCGTGGACTTGAAAAGGGTCCTCTCGAACAGAAAGATGACATGAAGAAACCTCTGCGAGTCACCGTCACCGGTGCGGCTGGTCAAATCAGTTATGGGTTGTTGTTTGGAATCGCCTCGGGCAACATGCTGGGGGCTGACCAACCTGTCATTTTGAAATTGCTCGAGATTCCGCCAGCGATGAACGCGCTTCAGGGAGTCGTAATGGAATTGAACGATGGCGCGTATCCGCTGCTGCACGATATCGTGGCCACAGATGATCCTGTCACGGCCTTCTCCGATGCAAATTTTGCCCTGCTGGTCGGTGCCCGGCCACGAACGAAAGGGATGGAGCGAAAAGACCTGCTGGAAGCAAACTCGAAAATCTTTTCGGTGCAGGGAAAAGCTCTCAATGACCACGCCCATCGGAACGTGAAAGTTGTGGTCGTTGGCAATCCGGCCAACACCAACGCGTTGATCACGGTGGCCAATGCGCCTGACCTTGATCCCAAAAACATTACCGCCATGACCCGCCTGGACCACAATCGCGCGATCAGTCAGTTGGCCGGCAAGACCGGAGTCGCTTCCACGGACGTAAAGCGAATGATCATTTGGGGAAATCACTCGGCAACCCAGTATCCGGACATCAGCCAAACACTCGTCGACGGCAAATCGGCCAGTGAACTTGTCGAACAGGCCTGGTATCGGGATGTGTTTATCCCGGCGGTACAACAACGAGGCGCGGCAATCATCGAAGCCCGTGGCTCCTCCAGCGCTGCTTCGGCAGCCAATGCCGCCATGAATCATATTCGCGATTGGGTGGCCGGAACACCTAAAGACGATTGGGTCAGTATGGCCGTTGCCAGTGACGGCAGTTACGGAATCGACGAAGGATTGATCTATTCGTTCCCGGTGACATGCAGCGGTGGCAGTTACCAGATCGTCAAAAATATCAAGATCAATGACTTCAGCCGCGAACGCATGGACGCTACGAAGACGGAACTTAACGAAGAACGCAGCAGCGTTGCCGATTTACTCTAAACGAATGACGGGCAAACGACTAACAGCCTGCAGCGCCAACATAAATGCCAGTCATTTGTAATCGCCGGTTTAATTCACGCGCTGGTTCGTTTTGAAGATGCTACGCAAATTACCGGTGAAAATCGGAGCCGGGAGCGTGAGCGACGGTTGAATCATCGCCAACGATTGAGCGAATTTGCCATAAAAACGGGCGCTAATGCTTGCGGCGCTGATCAGTATTGCAATATCAAAACTCGCGCGATGTGCTCGTCTGGTCAAGAACTTTCAACTACCTGAACCCTGAACCCTGAAGTCTGTCGCCTGAATTCTGACTTTAATCGCTAGCAGACTTAATTGATTTCAAACTTCACAATTACTGTCCACCCGATTGTGTCCAGCGGTTGCTTCTTCGGAATGCGATTGACATTAAAATGGCGCTGTCTTAAAACCGCTTCCTTGCAATTTTACCTGTCCGCGTCAGTCAAGAATCATGTGGCAGACGAATGAATCGAATAAAAATCAGCCCTCTGGCAACTCGTCCGATTGAAAAAGTTGAAGCGTCTGTCCAATCGAAAATTCCTGTTGGTATGGAACCCTCGCTGCAGTCGCCACTGTTCGGGTGCTGCGAGGCGGCTTCATCGTTTTCCGATAGCTGCCTGTTTGTCCCACTGCATTACGAACAGAATTACCAATACCCGCTGGTGGTTTGGCTGCACAACAATGGGGACGATCCGCGGCAATTGCATCGGGTGATGCCCCAGATCAGTTTGCAGAATTTCGTCGCCGTCGCACCGCAGGCGGCGCTTGGGGAACTACATGCCGGTTATTACTGGGATCAGGATCCGGCCTCGATCGATTACGCGACCGATGCGGTCATTGCTGCGATTGATTATGCCAGTGCTCGTACGAAAATCCATTCGCAACGGATCTTTATTGCCGGATACGGGGATGCGGGCACGATGGCCTTTCGAGTAGCGCTAACGCATCCCGACATTTTTGCGGGAGTCGCATCGCTCAACGGCCCTTTGCCAGAAGGCTCAACGCCACTTAGCCGCTGGAGTTCCAGCCGAGGGGTGGAAGTTTTCTGGGCTCATTGCCGGAAGTCCGTCGAGTTCGAACAGGAACAGCTTTGTCGGCAATTGAAATTGCTGCACGTCGCCGGATTTTCAGTGACCTTGCGTCAATACCCGGGCTGCGACGGATTATCCTTAACGATTCTCGGAGACCTGAATCGCTGGATCATGCAAATGTTCAAGTCGACAATCGTGTAACGTTCGGCGGTTGCGCCGAATGATCCTGTCCGGAACGACAGGCCTGAGGCTTTGCCATCCGTCAGTGCCAATGGCGATTTAGCGATTCCTGAACGCAACGACGGTTTCCCACAGCGATTGCGTCGCCGCCCAATCGTCCCGAATCAATCGTGTATCCTTCGGACCTGGAAATTGCGGCGATCGGGGTCGTATTCCAGCTCGATCAGCCCCTTGGCGGCGATTTCTTTTAGTAACTGCGAGAAACTCGAATAGCCGTAGTAGCCTTCGTTGAATCCGGGATACACGCGGCCCACTGCCTGTTTGAGGGCCGAACCCCAAACGGCGTCATAGTCCTGCTCCACGGACTGCAAAACCTCCAGCAGCCGATCCGAGGCTTCCTGTTTCGGGTCCTGTTTTGTCTGGGCCTTCTTCGGAGAGCGGCGACTTTGCGTGGCGACCCGAATCAGATCGTCGTAATAAATGAATTCATCGCAATTGGCGATCAACAGATCGGAGGTCGAACTCTTGACGCCGCAGCCGATCACCCGCTTGTTGTTCTCCTTGAGCTTGGACACCAGCGGCGAGAAATCGCTGTCGCCCGAAATCAGGGCAAAGGCATCTATGTGCTGTTTTGAATGGCACAGATCGAGCGCATCGACGACCATCCGGATGTCGGCACTGTTCTTGCCACTCATTTTGGTTTGGGGAATATCGATCAGCTCGATTCCCTGGGCGTGAAATTCCTTGACGGCATCAGCATAATTTCGCCAATCACAATACGCCCGTTTGTATACGATCCGTCCCTTTTCGAGCAGCCTTTTCAAAACCAGGCGAATCTCAAAATTGCCCGACTTCATATGTCGAACACCGATTGCCAGATTTTCAAAATCCACAAACACGGCGATCAGCGGCTCTACCGACATGATTGGTTGGACTCGCGTGCATTAGTTGATGAAATACGGAAAACTTTGGATACCTTATACGATAAGTTGGCTCAACAACAGCCAGTTGGCACTGTCAGCTGCCGCGCTTGAAACAAGTTCTCCCGATCTTCGATTTTTTGGTCAAACCGGAATCGCGGACGCTGACCGTCGGCTCCGCAGGATTGACGTTGGCTGTTCCAATCGTGGTCAAGACTTGATAAACGGCAGCTGGACCCTGGCCAACGGTTTCGTTTAATCAATCACAAAATTCAGCTCGTCACCTGCCACGCCCAATCGGAGGTCGATGAACCGGTAGGATTCAGCCGGATCGGGTGCGTAGGAAAAGCCCACATCCAACTCCAATCCCTCGCCAGCCCGAACCGCACGTGGCGTGAACGACATGTAGGTTTGAAACCAGTGGGTTTCCGGACTGAATGGCCCGGTATCGAGAACAACACTGGGGGAGAGTTGGGCCTCGAACCAAACGCAAAAACCGTTCAGCATGCCATCGCGAACAGGCACAAATTCGAGTTGGCCGTCAAACCAGATGTCCTCTGCATGCACAGTGTGCAGATCGATTTCAAGCAACGCCTGCCCAGGTGCCAGTACCGCAGCTGTATCGACCCGCAATTGCATGGTTCGCCCCTGGGACAACTCGAGTTCCTGCAAACTGCTGAAATCAAGTCCATGAATACGCTCTCGCCACAACCCCGGTCCTTCCGCGTTATAAAGTATCGGGTCGTCCAGCGGCGCGATCATCAATCGAACCCCTGCCGGCAGCATGAAGCCGCTGGCGGTCAGATGCTGGTCTCGTGCGTCCAGCACAGCCTGCAACATCCCTTCAACAAAGACGGCATTTCCCAGCCACTCGCTGATAATGACATCGACCTTCTGATCCAACTTCAACTCATTGGCTCGGCAATGATGAATTTGAACTTGGTCGGACAGGTCGTTGGCCTTGACCAGGTCCTTGGCGATCTTGGCAATACTCGTGGCATCGACGCCGTGAACCAGACGGGCACCGGCTTGGGCAGCAAACATCGCCAGAATGCCGGTCCCGGTTCCAAGATCCAGAACGGTATCGCCTGGCTTGACGACTTCTTTGATCGCGGCGGCAAAGGCGTCAGTGCGAATGCGGTCACTCACCATCCGCCTCTGCAATTCGATGTCGCCGTACGACTTCAGATACAATTTGTCCACGCCATTACTCCCAACCTGAAAAGGGGGCACGATATCAGGTTAGTTTGAGCGATGCAATTGGATGGTCATTGAGACCATTCGCCTATTCTGGAATGTGAAATGTGAACGAGCTCCAAAAGGATTCCCATTCGTAAGATTCGGTTTTGGGCTGAGTCATATGAACAAGTCGCACGGTCATCAACCCGGTTTGCGAAATCGGCAGCTTCGCACTTCCATCGGTGTCGGTCCATGTTTGGCCGAAATAAGCCTCGCCATTTCCAGGGTGATCCCAGCATAAATTGGCCCGCTCGAGAGGTTTGCCTTCAAACAGCACCTGGGCAGTTAACGTCTCGCCAGTTTTTTTGTCAAAGGGATTTTCGAGCAAGATGATTTCCAGTTTTTGTCCCAGGACCCTGCTTTCAACCTGATTCGACTCGCCGTGGCCAACCCGCAGCAGTGCTTTGGTGTATTTGCTGTACTGCTCGCGAGCATCGCGATCAAGCTGGCCGCTGTCCATCCGTTGGGCCAACACCTGCGGCAGGCCGTCATGTAGCAGATAATTATTGAATTCAGCCGCTTTCATTTCCAGCTGGTTGGGTTGAGTCGAACAACTGACCAGCCAGCTTCCCGACGCGTCCGGTGAGAAAGTCGCCACCGTCTGTTTAGCTTCGTCATTCTGTTTCAGCTCGACGTCTTGCACGACCTGCGTTGCATTGACTGCGGAAACCGTCAGCCGAGCGGGATTGACTGAGTTCAGGCTCAAAGGAAAGTCCATCCCGACCGCAATCACAACGTCAATGGGGTCACCAACCGCAACTGGATTCTTTGGCGGAACCAGCCATAAATCGTGACTGAACAATGTCGCTGGGCCAACGATGAAAATGAACAACAGTATCGCGAACAGGAATTTCATGACTAACCTCGATCAATCTCACAGGACCACGAAAGCGTAGCCCAGATTAGATTTTTGTGCCAGTCGACGACGTCATGATTGGCGGACGGGCACGTCGCGTTTCACACCCGGCGGATGAATTCCGAGGCATAGCTGCGAATTTCCTGGCCGTTCAGGACATGGACCATCCGCAATTGCTGAATGGTCGAATCGCTGAATCGGGTGAGCGGCAGGTGAATCCACTTCTTCCGGAATCGCTGCGCCAATTGCTTCCACGCCAATCCGGGTGGCGACGCGCTCAACAGTGCGATCGTCGGACAATCACTGTGCAGACAGGCGGCAGCCAGCAGTCGTTCTTCAAGTGTCGATGCGAAATCCAGGCGGTTATCGGTCCAGATGTCCGGAATGGCGACTGGCGGATACAGGAAAATTGCTCCGCCGTAAGTTGCCAGACAAATTCCTGGCCCGACCGGCTCGTGCAGGTAGTTGGTCGCGTAAAAACAGAGCGTCGATTCGTCCTTGTGTTCCGCATACCAGGTTGCCCGCCACGGATAGTCGCGCGGATCAGCCGGCGAATCGAACAACATCACGGCGCAATCCAATCGGCCCCGGTTCGGCGGCAGCAGTTTGACGTAGATGTCCCCTTCATGCCAATGTCGAATCGTATCGCGAATGTCGATACCATCCTTCACACTGGTCGTAAACTTTTCCGTTCTGGCCAGGTCGGCCCCCATCGTTTCCAAAGCCCGATCAAAAACGGTCTGTCGAAAATTCTCAATCAGACTGTCTTCCGGCGGCCAACTGCATTGCGCATTCGGATTCCATTGCTGTTGCCACTGTGACTTCAATCGCTGGTCCGGTTTCGGAGTCAGTTGCAGTTGCGACCAGATCACTGGCGGACCGGGCAAACGGCTGATGATTGTTAAAATGTCGCCTTCGGGAAACGAGGCTTCCTGAATTCCCATTTTTATTTCCGGCATTTCCGTGTTATCCGGATAGCCGAATTCTTTGGCCTTTTCCAGAACAGAAAGTGCGTAACCATCGCCGACCACCTGTTTAGCGGCCGTAACGATCGTCATGAGTTGAGGCGAAAAACAGTGTTCGATCAGCGTCAGGTTGCGGATGTACTTCAACAGAATCGCCAGCGTACGCGGCGTGATCTTTCGGGCGCGGTTAGCATACTCCAGCCGGTAACTGGCCCGCGCACTGACCAGCAATTCTTTGACGCCATCGATCGACAGTTGTTCGTCATCACCCAGATTGGCACGAGCCTGTTCGTACAGATCGGTAATGAACGGTAATTCACCGAGCAGAAAATACAGTGTATCGCGATTGACTTGATATCCGACGCAATCGTGGACGGGCTGATCTCCGCAGGCCTGTAACTGGCTGCTCAGAAACGCCTGGCGAATCCATGGCCAATCGAGAATATTTACAACGAACAGAATTTTCCTGAAGTCAACCGAAAGCTCGCGCAAGCGTTGCGCCATGTGACAAACCCGAATTTCCCATTGCCGGCTGACCGGCCGTGTCAAATGGGGCAGTACAGCGGCTGCAAATTTTCCGATCGAGACCCGTTTGAGGGCATAGGCGTCGGGCAGGGTTCGCGAATACGATTCGTAACGTGACGTTTCCAAATCGATGAAGTGTCTCGGCAAGCGGTCCCCCATCGCGGATCGAATCGCAGCAATCACCGGCTGACAAGGATCGATCGGAACAAAGCTGGCTCCCGGTTCCAGTTCGGGCGAGTCCCCATCCGTATCGTCGGAATTGTGCTCTTCCGGCTGCCAGGCTTCCGGAATCAGGGAATAGTCACGTTGGACAACGATGCCAGGGGATGGAAAGTTCAAGATCAATTGCTCGGTGAGCGACTGGAACGACCCAGGCAACGGAACCGCCAGACAATCGAATTTGCCGTCCGCCATGATTCGACGAACCTCCCAGGCAAAATCGCCGCTGCCGTACACTACCGGTAAAGCGGTCACATGGGGGCCGATTTCCAGCAACGGATCAATCACGATTCATTGGTCCTCGTCATCGAATTCGTCGTCAATGAACTCCTCGATATCGGGGTGCAACGGATCGTCGGGCGAAAAAAAGAAGTCGCCGAATCCGAGCGGGACCTGCTGTGATCCCAACATCCGAGTTCGCTGCTGGGCCAGTCGATCCAAATCCATGGCCTCGTCGCCCAGACAATGGACCAGGGACTCCTGCCAGGCCGCATCGCGGGCCAGCGGGTGATCCGGATTCTGGGCGATTCGCTTCAGTGCGAATCGCAAAATGTTGATCCCATCTCGAGACGAGAAATCCAATTTCAGTTCATGCGACTTCTGCAGAAAGTCGACCGTCATCGCCAACATATCCGCTGAACAGAACGGCAAATGATATTCGAGGATCGCCATTTCATCCTCGCGCGACGGGAAATTCAGAGCCAACGTCGGCTGCAGCCGACTGAGAATGTAATCGGGAATCTCAAAGGTCGATTCGTCCTGATTCATCGTCACGCAACAGCGAAAATCCGGATGGGCTGGAACCGAAATACCAGCCACGATCGATTCAACGTAGCGGCGATGATCGAGAAGTGGGGCCAGTGACGCCCACGATTTCTCGTTCATTCGATTCCCTTCGTCGAGTACACAGACGCCGCCGCGAATCATCGCTGTGACCAGCGAAGATGCGTGATAGGCGATTTTGCCCTTTTCGGACAGGACCGGCGTGACCAGCAGGTCTTCGGGGCGGGTGTCGGACGTCGACTGGTAGATATACAATTCCTGTCCGCGTTGCCGGGCCGCCGCCATCGCCAGCGCCGTTTTGCCGATTCCTGGCGGACCAATAATCCGGGGTGTCAGCGGCAAATCCCGTTCATCGACGACCAGCCAGCAGGCCAGAACCTGTTTGAGAACTTCATCCTGACCAATCCACTGCTCCGGCGAATCATGGGCATGGCCAAGCTGCAAACGAATGCCCTGAATATCGACGTGCCGTTCCATAGATTGCCATTTCGCGAATTTGTGTTTGTAAGTTCCGGATCAACATTATGCCCATTTGCCGGTCAAACACAATTCAACGCTACAAAGCCCGTACCAAGGGCACCCCGTCCCATTCCCCATTCCGCATTCAAACCTGTTTGCCGATCGCGTGGACGTCGAATCCCACATTTTTCAGCTCGGCATGATCCAGCACGTTACGGCCGTCGAACAGGAATGCCGGCTTGAGCATCCGGTTGTAAATGGACCGGAAGTCGAGGCGTTTGAATTCGTCCCACTCCGTCAACACGGCGATGGCATGCGCGCCGATTGAAGCCTCTTCAGCGCTCTCCACGACAGTCACATTTTTTTCGATCAGTTTTTTGACGTTGCCACCGAAACGGGCCGGTTCGTCCTGCATGGCGTACAACAATTCCTGGCGAATGCTGTCTTCGTTGACTTTGGGATCATAAATGCGGATACGGGCCCGTTCTTCGAGCAGGTCGCGGCACACATAGATCGCCGCGCTTTCGCGCGTGTCGTTGGTGTCTTTCTTGAACGCGAATCCCCAAATCGCGATGGTCTTGTCGCTGACCGTATGAAACATGCATTTGAGCATTCGCTGGGTGAATCGACGTTTCTGGTAGTCGTTCATCAATACGACCTGTTCCCAGTAGGCGGCCACTTCCGGCAACCCAAAATGCTCGCACAGATAAACCAGGTTCAGGATATCTTTCTGGAAACAGGAACCACCAAAGCCGACCGACGACTTGAGGAACTTGCGCCCGATTCGCGAATCGGCTCCGATCGCTGCGGCGACTTCGTCGACATCCGCTTCGGTCACTTCGCAGAGGGCACTGATCGCGTTGATGCTGCTGACCCGTTGGGCCAAAAATGCGTTGGCGGTCAACTTCGACAGCTCGCTGCTCCACAGGTTGGTCGTCAGAATTCGATCCCGGGAAACCCATTGTCCATAAACATCGACCAACGCCTGGATCGCCGATTCCGATTCGCCGCCAATCAGTACCCGATCGGGTTGCAGCAGATCTTCGACGGCGGTTCCCTCGGCCAAAAACTCCGGGTTGCTCAAGACATCGAACGAAACACCTGGCCTCGACGAAGTTGCCAGAATCCGTTTAACCGCTTCGGCCGTTCGCACGGGCAACGTCGATTTCTCAACGACGATTTTATGTCCGACGTCACAGGCTTCTGAAATCGCCCGGGCGCACTTTTCCACAAACTCCAGATTCGCAGCCCGCCCCGCACCCACGCCAAAGGTCTTGGTGGGGGTATTGACCGAAATGAAGATCATATCGGCATCCCGAATGCACTGTTTCACATCGGTGGAGAAGAACAGATTTCGATTCCGCGACTCAACGACGATGTCATGCAGACCGGGTTCGTAAACCGGCAATTCGTCGCTGTTCCAGGCATCGATCCGGGACTGGTTGATATCGACCACATTGACGCGAATGTCCGGACACTTTTTGGCAATCATGGCCATCGTCGGTCCACCCACGTATCCCGCACCAATACAGCAAATATTGGTCACTGCGGTGGCAACTGCACTCATCGCGTCTATCTTTCCGTTATCAATTTGTGACATGGCTCTTGGTGATCAGGGTCTTCAGGAAAGCAGCAATGGCATTTTGGCTGTTCTCGAACCGTTACCAAAAGCGATCCGCTTCGGTCCAAGTGCAGGTCCCACGAGGAATCTTTCACCACGTTCAACCGCCGCGAAAATTTTCCTCGATTCCCAACCACCCTCGAGTTCATGTAACCCTGGTGCGGTGCTCCCCGGGAAAGATAGATCATATTTGAACGCCATGTTTATGCCATCAGCGTTCAGGCCATTACACTGAAAATATGGCGGTTTTTCCCGCATCGACCGGACTGTTATTGCCTTGGAGGTGCTGCAAATCGAATGTCGTTGCTGCTGGAATCGGTTACGCTGCGTCTAGGTCGATTTTTGGCGGCGCCGTACTTCTCTCCCTTCGCGATACTCCTGCGTCTGGCCGCGGATGAAGAACACCAGGCCCAACAACAGCCCAACAGCAGCAGCCGACAGCACCAATGCCGGGCTTTCGGTAAAATTGGATTTATCGGTCGCGGCCTGAGTTACCAAAATCAGTCCAATGGCGCTGATCAAGAACCCGAGTCCATCGGACAGGATTTCCGTCAGATTGAAATGGAACTGGAACAACATAATCAACTTGCCCACAACAAGCTGCAGCGCAAAACTGACCAACCCCGCGACCATCAAGGCAAACGCGACCCAATGGAACCAGGAAAACGACAGGTACTCGGCAGCGTCGTAAATCCAGCCGAGGATGCTGGTCCGAGCTTGCTGCGCAGTCTCGTTTTCGTCGACTTTTCCGGCGACTTCATCAATTTTTCGTTCCAGTTGGTCCTGGACCGCTTCGCTAGAAGTTGCCGGCGGGCTATCCGGCGCGCCTGTCGTTTGACCCCATGCCTGACCGGCAAAGCAAATGGCCAGTAGCAATGTTTGAATGGTAAGCAGCTGTTTCATATTCGGTTCCTTTCAAAGGCAAAAGCAATTTGTTTCCGCGCAATCGTACAGTAATTTTGCGCTTGGTACTATTCGCTGTTGCATGGCAAAACTTGTTGAAAAAAACACCGCCTGACGCCGTTCGAGCCCATTCACCGGGCAAGTGCCAGTCGCCGCCAATTACGGCTGATCAGCGGCACAATTATCGGGCAATCCTCAATTCGGCATTCTCGATAGCGCCGGCAATCCCGGTTTGAAAAGTCTTGGCCAGCTCGTACCTGGCGTACATGTGGCGTATGAACCAGCTGAGCAGCGGCGGCGACCACCAGTTTGTAATTGCGGCTAATTTTCCGAGGGGACTGAAAACCCGCTTGAATTGCCGACGTTCCACCATCTGAATGATCCGTTGGGCGACGACGTCTACCGGTTGGGCACTGGCAAAATCGCGCGCCGGCTGGGGTATCAACTCACCCTGTGCATTATGAATCTGTTTGTCGGGATCATTTTGGGTAAATCCAACGTAGGCAATTCCGACGTGAACTCCTTCGCCATGCAGTTCCGTCCGCAGCGATTGGGCCAGGGCCGTCAGAGCCATCTTTGAGCAGGAATAGGCGGAGAATCCAGGCAGACCGGAAAGACCCGCGACGCTGGAGATGAACAGCACACTGCCCCCTGATTTCCTGATCGCGGGCAACACCCCTTGGGTCGCGTTGACCGAACCGAGCAGATTGACGTCGATGACTTTGCGAAAAACATCCGGGTTCAAATCGTCCAACTCGCCCTCCATCGAAACGCCGGCGTTGTTGATCAAAATATCGATCCGGCCAAAATGGTCGAGCGTCCGTTGCGCAAGCAGCCTGGCATCATCCACATTGGAAACATCCGCTGCGATCGGCAACGGATCGAAGCCTTGACTGCGGAACTGAAGTGCGGTCGCATCAAGTCGTTCCTGATTTCGTCCATTGATCACCACCGACGCACCCGCTTCGAGTAATTGTCTGGCAACGGTTTTGCCGATCCCCATGCTGGAGCCGGTGATGATTACAACTTTGCCCTTGAACTCTGACATGACTGACACCCGATTCAAATGGATTGTTGACCATTCAGCATCGATTATCGTTGAATTTTTCTGGACCGGGACCAATTCCTGGTTGCGTTTTCGATTGTATGGACAGATTAGGGACGCGAATGCGTCGCAACGGTTCGAACCCGAAATTCCGTCACAATCGTCAACGCAATTCCGGCTGAACCAACCCAACGTTCTGGCCTTTGGATTGGTCGAATGCCGGGTTTTCCGAATGTTGTTTGCACAAAACAGCACGCTCATTCCTTCGGCAACGGACAGCTTGTCAAACCTGCTCGGCTCCGGGTTCACGGCGTTGTTCGGCATGATTCCTGAGTCGAGAGAATGCTCCCAAGTACACCGCCGCCAGTTTTGTCGAGAACGAAATCACGAAAGCGACGCAAACTCCAAACGAAAGTCCTGCCATCATTAGGATCGAAAGATCGATGATAGTGTAAGCAAGCCAAACGATAAGCGCACCGCGAAAACCCATCGATCGGCGCCACCATCCCGCAACCCACCAACCTGCAACAAACAGAATCGGGATACCAGCAACGACACTGCAGTAGGGCCCGGCGACCTGGATGTGATCTTGATAGTACTTTGGATCATGCCCAGGGTCCAGGATGTGCCCGTAAACGACCATGTACAAAACGCTGACCGCGACATTTGTGGCAAGCACCAGTAGTGCAACGCCAATTAGCGCCAGAACGCGAACAAGGGTCATGAATGCTCAAATCCCTTCATTGCAGAACGCTTAGATTCAGCAGGTCGGGAATAATGCCAACAGAGCGATGCGAACCAGCCCGCGTATTCCGATTCTGCTGCAATCGGTTGTTCTGCGGCACTATTCCTTCACCCGTTCGTAAACCGTTTCGACTGCCTTTGACTCCTGCCCATTGGGCATGATGTTGTAGGCGGTGATCGTCAAATGATCGGCGTCCTTCAACTCATAGTCCGTTCGCCATCCACCCTGGGGTTTTCCCGGCGCCCAGTCGTATTTTCCAGAAACCGAAAAACCACGCTCGATCGCGTCCCCTTCGCTGATTAGGATCGCACCGCTCATGTGAAAATCGTCGAACCAGCAGACCTGAAACTTCTTCGTGATGCCATTCATTGCCAGCGTCTCTTCACCATGCCGCGGTTTACCTTTCATTGATCCTTCGTAAGTGTGCCGAAAGAAATTTCCGTTCAGCAACGATACGATCTCACCGGAGACTATCGATTCATCGGCCAGTTTCCCTGGCTCGAACCACGTCTTCACTGCGCCCCGCCACTTTCCAACACATCTACCGAGAAATTGTTCAGGTTCGGGCATCTTCTTTGTCTCTCCCTGCGTTGATTGTTTGTCCGCCGATTCGGCATCACTATTTTGCCCTAGGGCATGAGTGGCGACAACCAACGTACAACACGCTGCAAGGAACATTTTCGAAATCAACCGCATTGGTAAGTCCTTTGATGCAAAGAAGATGATGAGAAAGCCCGAAGTTGAAAGTAAATGTAATCGGAACGTTTGCCGCCGAACGTCCGAAATCACGGGGTTGCGGCGAGAGACCTGACCATCAGGAAACGCGCGACCCGCAACTCCCGTGCATTTCTTGGTTCAAGAGCGTTTTTGATTTGAGCCGAATGCCCTCACTGGAAAACAGCGATGGAATCGCCGACCCGAGGAAACTGGACGAAAAGGATATTGTACCACCACATTCGGGGTGAACGAAAGGAAGCAATCCATTTCGAGGCTCGGTATTGAGAAATATGATGCTGATACCCCCGCACCAAATGCATCGAGATTGGGAAACGCGATTGCGTCTCCATTTGTGTCATTGGGCGTTTTAAAACCAGCCAGTGATGGGCGCTTCAAACCCAGCCATTATTGACGGATAGGGTT